>JALOSF010000110.1 GCA_025458525.1 Cypionkella sp.
GGCCGGAGAAGGCGATGGTGACGAAGACGGCGACGGTGACGAAGACGGTGACGGTGACGGTGACGAAGACAATGGCGACACCGATGGCGACACCGACGGCGACGAAGACGGCGACGAAGACGGCGGCGACCATGACGATGAAGATAACGATGATGGTGCGCCGATCTATACACCGCCGGGCACCATGGTTGGCACCGATGCCGGGGAAACCCTGTTCGGCACGGCGGTACGCGATGCCGTGTCGGCCCTGGGTGGTGATGACGTCGTGATCGGCGGTGACGGTGATGACGACATTCTGGGTGACGGCGGGCGCGACATGCTGTTCGGCGATGCGGGTAATGATCGCATCTTCGGCGGCGCAGGCGATGACTTTGCCGATGGCGGGGCCGGGCGTGACACGGTGTTCGGCGGCGCCGGCGATGACATGATCACGGCAGCCCCCGGCGATGGTGACGATGTCTATTACGGTGATGACATGGTCGGCGCTGTCGGCAACGACACGCTGGATATGTCGGCCATCACCGCGAATATCGAAGCCAGTCTTGGCACCGGACCGCTGCTGCGCGGCAGCGTCATGTCGGCCCAATCGGGTACTGACGTGATCTGGAGCATCGAGAACTTCCTGGGTGGGTCCGGCAATGACCGCATCACCGCAAGTGCGGCGGTCAACGAAATGGACGGCGGTGAAGGCAACGACACCTATGTCTTCCGGTCGGCACAGGATGCAAACGGCGACGTGATCACCGGCTTTGCCCCCGGTGACAAGATTGATCTTTCGGGCATCGATGCCAATGGCTGCAGCACGGCAGGCGATGGCAGCTTTGCACTGGTCAGCGGTGGCTTTACCGCACCGGGCCAGATCCAGATCACCCACGAGGTACGGGATGGTCAGGCCGAGACGATCATCGCAGGCAATACCGGCGGGAATGCGGATGCGGAATTCAAGCTGAAGCTGACCGGCCACCACAATTTGACGGCAAGTGACTTTAATCTCTGACGCATTTGATCGGACCGGGGGGGTGTGCAGTCCCCCCCGGTCTCCCATCCCTTTGACCGCCAGCAGGAGCAGCGACAATGCGCGCGAAAGACGCGAAGACCAGGGGCCGCCATGCCCAGAAAGCCCAGCTTGTGCGCGGGATGCGCGGGTTGACTGTTTTCCTGTTCCTGATTTCGGGCCTGATCAACGTGCTGGCGTTGACGGGTTCGTTCTACATGCTGCAGATCTATGACCGCGCGCTTGCATCGGGCAGCATCCCGACACTTGCGGCCATTTCGGTGCTGGCCATCGGCCTGTATTTCTTTCAGGGCATGTTCGACATCATCCGCAGCCAGGTTCTGGTGCGCATCGGCGCACGCGTAGACCGGCAGCTGGCCCCGCTTGCGCATGAAGTGGCCATCGATATGCCGCGCTTTGGCTATTCGACGGCCGAGGCGCTGGAGCGTGGGCGCGATGTGGATACCGTGCGCGGGTTTCTGGGCAGTCAGGGGCCGGCGGCGATGTTCGATCTGCCTTGGGTGCCGTTGTTTCTGGTCTTTGTCTATCTGCTGCATCCGGCCCTTGGTGCGCTGACGATCGCGGGGGCCTTTGTGCTGACCTGCATTGCCATCACGACCGAGATGATGACCCGTGCCCATGCGTCGGCGGCGCATCAGGCCACGATCCAGCGCAACGCCATTGCTGACAGCAACACCCGCAATTCCGAAATCCTTAAGGCGATGGGGTTTGCCGGGGCGGCGGTCAAGCGGTTCCACCGGGCCAATGACGAACACCTGACACTGCAGACACGCACGTCGGATATCAGCGGCACCTTCGGGGCCGTCTCACGCGTGCTGCGGATGATGCTGCAATCGGCCGTGCTGGGCCTTGCGGCCTACTTGACGATCATTGGTGAATTGTCTGCAGGCGCGATCATCGCCGCATCGATTGCATCGGCCCGGGCCATGGCGCCGATTGATGCGGCGATTGCCAACTGGAAGCAGTTCGTTGCGGCGCGCATGTCCTGGGGACGGGTGCGCGAAACAGTGTCCAAGCTGATGGCGCTAGAGGCCCCGATGGCCCTGCCTGCACCGAAGCAGTCGCTGAAGGTGGAAGGGATCACGGTGGCATCACCGGGCGCCGGGCGGGTGCTTTTGTCGGATGTCAGCTTTCAGCTGCAGGCCGGGCAGGCCCTTGGGATTGTCGGGCCAAGTGGGGGCGGCAAATCCACGCTGGCCCGCGCCCTGACGGGCATATGGCCGGTGCTGCGCGGGTCAGTACGGCTGGATGATGCCGAACTGCAGCAATACGCCGATGCGGCCCTGGGCAAATCCATCGGCTATATGCCGCAGGATGTGTCGTTGCTGGATGCGACGATTGCCGAAAACATCGCGCGGCTGGATGACACAGCACGCCCCGAGGATATTGTGGCCGCAGCAACCGATGCAGCCGTGCATGAGATGATCGTGCGGATGCCGGACGGCTATCACGCGGCCATCGGCCCGCAGGGCGTTTCGCTATCGGGTGGGGAACGCCAGCGCATTGGTCTTGCCCGGGCCCTGTACGGCAAACCCTTTGTCGTGGTGCTGGACGAACCGAACTCGAATCTCGATGCCGAAGGCGAAGGTGCGCTGACGGCGGCGATCCAGTCGGTCAAAAAGCGGGGGGGCATCGTGATTGTGATTGCGCATCGCCCCTCGGCGCTGGCTGCGGTTGATCTGGTTGCGGTGGTGCAGAACGGTCGCATGACCGCCTTTGGCACCAAGGAAGAAGTGTTGAACCCCAAGGCCGCCAAGCCGGTCACGCCGCCTGTGGTGCCGGTGGCACCCGTGGTGTCGAAAACCGCGCCCGCAGATCTTGGGGTGCCCGTGGGTGTGAAGGCCGGGGCCAAGGTCCGGGCTGTAGGAGCAGGAAAATGATCAGCGTCAAGGGACTGCGCAGCCCGGCAGCAAATGCGGCCAACCCAGACCGGCATGAGCTGAAGGAAGACCTCAGCCCTTACCGCCTGCCGGCGATCGTGGCGTTGATGCTGGGCTCTCTGATGCTGTACCTGCGGTCGTTCCTGCCGGTGCGTGCCGATGTGCCGGAAGGCCAGACGCCGCAAAAGACAGCCATGCCCGATGAAGGCGAACAGGGTGCTGCAGCCCCGGTGGAAACCACGGTGGCCGCGGCCGAAGACCTGCCCCCCACGATGGAAGGCCATCACCTGAACGACATGGCCGCAGATGATGGTGATGGCGGGGCGTCATCCTGGCGCGGGCGGGGCAATGCCTCGCAGCAGGATGCCCATGTGATCAAGCCCTACGATCTGTCGTCAATCGGGGCAGGCCTGCGTCCGGCCAACACCAACGATCCCGATATGCCGCGCGATTCATTCCAGAATTTTCCCTTCCGGTCGGGCTATGCGGGTGCAGGCGGCAGCAGTGCGGGCGGCAGCACGGAAGACGGCACCCCCGGGGGTAACGGCGCGGGCAATAACGGCGCGGGCAATAACGGCGCGGGCAACGGGGGCGCAGGCGATTCAGGCAGCGATACGGGCAACGATGTCGACACGACGCCGCCCTTGCGCAACCGCGCGCCGCGCAACAACGGCCCGGTCTATCTGGCCGATGTGGCCACGACGGCAGTGTTGATCATCGCCATGTCAGACCTGCTGCGCAACTCGACCGACCCCGACGGTGATGCGCTCAGCGTGCGCAACCTGCGCACCAACGCGGGCCGGGTTGAACCACAGCCCGATGGCAGCTGGCACTTTATTCCTTCGGCCACCAATCTGGGGCGTGTTGTCTTCAGCTTTGAGGTCTGGGATGGCCAGACGGCCACACCGCAACAGGCCTTCAGCATGGTGACAGCGGCCCCGATTGATACCGGGGGCGGCGATGATACCGGGCCGGGCGGCGGTGATGATGGCGATGGTGACGGTGATGGTGACGGTGACGGTGACGGTGGTGAAGGGGAAGGCGTCTGTGGCAACCCCGGCAGTGGTGTGACAGGTTATAACCCCATCATCGGTAGCGTTGGCGATGACGTGCTGATCGGCACAGACGGGCATGACCTGATCCGCGCCCTTGCCGGGAATGATACGGTTTACGGCGGGCAGGGTGATGACCTGATTTATGGTGGCGCCGGGCGCGATCTGCTGTCGGGCGGGGCCGGTGATGACCAGCTTTATGGCGAAGACGATGCCGATGTGCTGGAAGGCAACGACGGCAATGACCTGCTGGATGGCGGGGCTGCCGATGACGCATTGTTCGGTGGTGCAGGCGACGACGCGCTGTTTGGCGGCGCGGGCGCCGATGTGCTGGCCGCGGGTGATGGCGATGACCAGATGTCAGGCGGGGCGGGCACCGATCACATGCTGGGCGAAGGCGGCAATGACATCATGTTCGGCGATGACGGTGACGACCTGATGCTGGGCGGCGCGGGCAGCGACGTCATTGATGGCGGTGCCGGGGCGGATGCGCTGCTGGGCGGTGATGGGGCAGACATCCTGCTGGGCGATGCCGGTGATGATGCGCTGTCAGGCGACGCGGGCGAAGACCTGCTGTTCGGCGGTAACGGCGCAGATGACCTTGCAGGCGGCAGCGACGATGATGCGCTTTATGCCGGTGCGGGCGATGATACGCTGGCCGGGGATGCGGGCGATGATCATCTTGATGGCGGTGATGGCGCAGATGATCTGGCGGGCGATGCCGGCGATGACACCTTACTGGGCGGGGCTGGCGATGACGTGATTTCCGCCGGCTGCGGCGATGACGTGGTCGAGGACGGCGCCGGGGCCGACCTTGTTTACCTCGCCGCAGGCGATGACTGGCTGTTTGCGGCCATTGATATCAGCCCCGATACCATTGACGGCGGCGAAGGCCACGACACGCTTGATTATTCCCGCGCAGCCGAGGCCGTTGCCTTCAACCTTGTGACGGCCGCCGTCAGTCTGGCCGAGGCCGAGGCCGAGGCGGATGACATGACAACAGCACCCGACAGCTTTGCCGGGATCGAGGCGTTTATCGGCGGCGCAGGCGACGACAGCTTCATTGCCGCAACCGGATCGGCCGTGATGACCGGCGGCGAAGGCGATGACCGGTTCGAATTCGTGGCCCCCGCCACTGGTGCGCCAGCGGCACCGGGCCTTACCAACCTGTTCCAGATCACGGATTTTGAGGTGGGCGATTCCGTCCGCATCTCGCGCTATGATTTCTTCAAGGATCTGGCGGATCAGATCGAGGACCGGATGGAAGACTATTTCGATGCCAATGGTGGCTCTGGCCCCGGCAATGGCGAACCGAAAATCCGCTTCCGCCACGAAAAAGATGAAAACGACGACGAGAATACCTGGATCGAAATCGACTTTGATCGCGACGATCTGTTCGAAACCACGATCACCATGCACGGCCACCACCTGTTCGTCGCCGTCGATACCGGAACGGTCCCGATCTGATGTCTGTTAATCCCGTTTGCCAAGGATTGCTTTGATGACCCCTGCTGCTGCACCCCCTGCCGCCGATTCCGCACCCGCTGCCTATGACCGCCTGGGTGGGCGGGTATTGCTGGGCACAACGCTGGGCCTTTTGTTGATGCTGGTGGTCGGCGGCTGGGCCGCCACGGCAAAGCTGACGGGTGCGGTGATCGCCATGGGCAGCGTCAAGGTCGACCAGAACCTCAAGATCATCCAGCATCGCGATGGCGGGATCGTCACACGCATTCTGGTGCGTGAGGGCGATGTCGTGGCCAAGGATCAGGTGATCTTTGAACTTGATGATGTGCAGATGCAGGCCGAACTTTCGATCCTGCGCACCCAGCTGCTCGAGGCTGAGGCACGCGCCGCGCGCTTGGCCGCCGAACGCGATGGCCGGCTGGAAATCACCTTTCCCGACCATTTTAGCCAGTCTGATCCGGCGATGGCCGGGATCATGGCAGGCGAAATGCGCCTGCATGAAGGCAATCTTGCCAACCGCGACAGCCAGTCGCTGCAACTGGAACTGTCAATCGACCAGATCGGAGACGAGATTGCGGGCCTTGAGGCGCAGCGCGGTGCCCTGTCGGATGAAGTGGTGCTGGTCGAAGAAATTCACGCAGGCCTTGTGGCCCTTGACGAAAAGGGTCTGGTCGAATCGACGCGGCTTTCAGCCTCGCACCGCGAAAGGGTGCAGTTGCGCGGCCAGATGGGCGAGATTGACGCCGCCATCGCCCGATCCCGTGCGCGGATCGGCGAAGTGCGGGTGCGCATTCTTGCCATTACCGAAGTGGCCCGGACCGAGGCGCAGCGCGAACTGGGCGTGATCGAAACCCGTGTTTCGGAACTGTCAGACCGGGTTGCCGCGGTCGAGGACCGCCTGTCGCGCAGCGCGATCCGCGCGCCGATTGCCGGCACGGTGAACGAATTGAACATCTTTACCGAAGGTGGGGTGATTTCACCCGCCGAAGTGCTGGCGACCATCGTGCCAACCGATGCCCGGCTGCGGATCGAGGCCCGGCTGTCACCGGCGGCGATTGACCAGGTCTATCCCGATCAGCCCGCCCGCGTGCGCTTTTCGGCCTTCAACCACCGCACGACCCCCGAGTTGATGGGCCGGATCGTGCAGATCGCCCCGGCCACGACACGCGACGAGGTGACCGGAGAGCCATTCTATCTGGCCTATGTCGAAATCCCGCAGGCCGAGATGGACCGTCTGGGTGACCTTGCGTTGATGCCGGGCATGCCTGCGGAAATCTACCTGTCAACGCAGGAACAGACGGCCATGGCCTATCTGGCCAAACCGTTGGTCGACCAGTTCGAACGCGCCTTCCGCGAAGAATGACATCCGCCGCGGTGGCCGGTATCGGGCGGGCTGCTGACCGGCGGTGACCGGGTCTCGGGCAGGCCGCATTCCCGCCCGCGCGACAAGGGGGCTGCCGGGGCACGTGGCATCGGCGGCCATACCCGCCACGATCCTGTCTTGCCATATTGTCCGGAAAGAGATGGTGGGCGACCCTGGAATCGAACCAGGCATGAGTCACCTCGGCGGAGTTACAGTCCACTGCCGCACCTTGCAGCGCGTCGCCCACTGGCCCCGGGGAATAGCGAAGGGCGGGGGGGGCGTCAAGCAGGAAGGCAGCTACACCTTGCAGCAAGTTTGCCGTATGACTTGCCGTCAGCAAGGGGGCGCAATGGCCGGAAACAACAAACCATACATGGGCGAAAAGCCCCAGTGGATCATCGACAAGGAACGCGGGCGCAAGGCCGAGGCGCGTGAAACCGTCTGGCTGTTCGGCCTGCATGCCGTGCGCGATGCGCTGATGAACCCCGCGCGCGAAAAGCTGCGGCTTGTGGTCACGAAGAATGCGCTGGACAAGCTGGAAGATGCGGTCGCAGCCGCGCGCATGGCGCCAGAAGTTGTTGACCCGCGCCGCTTTGACGTGCCGATTGACGAAGGGTCAGTGCATCAGGGGGCGGCGCTGGAAGTGCGCCCCTTGCAATGGGGCAGTCTGGCCGATGTCTGCATCAGCGGGCGGGGCGCGCCTTTGGTGGTGCTGCTGGACCGGGTGACCGATCCGCATAACGTGGGCGCCGTCTTGCGCTCGGCCGAGGTGTTCGGCGCACGCGCTGTCATCGCCCCGCGTCATCATTCCGCGCCCGAAACCGGGGCCTTGGCCAAGACCGCTTCGGGTGCGCTGGAACGTCAGCCCTATCTGCGGGTTGCCAATCTGGGTGATGCCATGCAGGCGCTGCGCGAGATGGGCTATCTGCTGATCGGGCTTGATGGTACGGGGCCGGTGACACTGGATGCCGCCTTGCAAACCGCCGGCCCGCGTGCCGTGGGCCTTGTGATGGGGGCCGAGGGGCCCGGCCTGCGTGAGCGGACGCGCGAAACCTGCGATATTCTGGCGCGCATCCC
>JALOSF010000111.1 GCA_025458525.1 Cypionkella sp.
TCCAGCCGGTTTGGCAAATCCAACCTGCTGGGGGTCATCGTGACGGTGATCGCGGTCGTGGCGGCAACGCCCTATATCGCGCTGCAACTGCAATCGGTCACCTTGTCCTTTAGCGTCTTTGCCAGCCCGACCGAGGACGGGTTGGCCCCGCCCGGATCAGAGGCGACGGCGGTCTGGGTGGCGGGGGGGCTTGCGCTGTTCACCATCCTGTTCGGCACCCGCAATCTGGACGCAAAGGAACAGCACCATGGCATCGTGACCGCCATCGCGGTGGAGGCGGTGGTCAAGCTGGTCGCGCTGGTCGCGGTCGGGGTCTTCGTGGTCTGGGGCGTGGCCGGTGGCCCGGCCGACATGATCGCCCGGATCAATGCGTCGGAAATCGCCGACTGGAACCTGCAACCGGGGCGCTGGGCCGGGTTGATCTTTGCCGCCGGGGCGGCGGTGATCTGCCTGCCCCGGATGTTTCAGGTGATGGTGGTCGAGAACGCGGATGAACGGCATCTTGCCACCGCGTCCTGGGCCTTTCCGCTCTATCTGTTCGCGATGAGCCTGTTCATCGTGCCGATCGCGGTCGTCGGTCTGGAACGGATGCCCGACGGCGCAAACCCCGACATGTTCGTGTTGACGCTGCCTTTGGCCGAAGGGCAGGGCGCGCTGGCGATGCTGGCCTTTCTGGGCGGGTTTTCCTCGGCCACGTCGATGGTGATCGTGGAATCAATCGCGCTGGCCACCATGGTGTCGAACCATATCGTGATGCCGGTCTGGCTGCGCCTGCGCCCGGCAAAGGCGGTGCCCGGCGATGTTCGGCGCCTTGTGCTTCTGTCGCGGCGCATGTCCATCGCGGTGGTACTGGCGCTTGGCTATGCCTATTACCGGATGTCGGGCGGATCGGCCGCGCTGGCTGCCATCGGGCTGATCGCCTTTGTCGGGGTGGCGCAATTCCTGCCAGCGATGGTGTTCGGCATCTTCTGGCGCGGGGCCACCGGAACCGGGGCCGCCTGCGGCATGGTGGTGGGCTTTGCGATCTGGGCCTATACGCTGTTCCTGCCGTCTTTCGGCCCCGATGCCGTGATCCCCGCCGCGATGTTCAGCGAGGGGCCGTGGGGGATCGGATGGCTGCGCCCGCGCGCCTTGTTTGGCGTCTCGTCGATGGATCCGCTGCTGCATGCGCTGTTCTGGTCGCTTGTGCTCAACACGGCGGCCTTTCTGATCGTGTCGCTGCTGACCTTTCCCAATCCGGTGGAGCGGATGCAGGGCGCGGCATTCGTGCGGGTGTTTGACACCGCGTCGGGCGGCCCGCAGGGATGGGAGCGGGGTCTGGCAGAGCCCGAGGATCTGCTGATCATGTCGCAGCGCATCATGGGCGACGACGACGCGCTGGCGTTTTTCGAGACCGAGGCCCGGGGTCAGGGCAAGGCGGGCTATCTGCCCGACCCGTCGCCCGATTTCATGGCGCGGCTGGAACGCCGGCTGGCCGGATCGGTCGGGGCCGCCACGGCCCATGCGATGATGAGCCAGCTTGCCGGGCGCGCCACCGTGACGGTCGAGGATCTGATGGCGGTGGCCAGTGAATCGGCGCAGATCATGGAATACACCGCCCGTCTGGAAAGCCAGCAAGAGGAGCTGACCCGCACCGCCCGCGCCCTGCGCGAGGCCAATGAAAAGCTTACCCAGCTGTCGATCCAGAAAGATGCCTTTCTCAGCCAGATCAGCCACGAATTGCGCACGCCCATGACCTCGATCCGTGCGTTTTCCGAGATATTGACCGAAGGCGATCTGCCGCCCGAGATGGTGGGAAACTACGGCCGGATCATCCATGACGAGGCCAAGCGCCTGACCCGGCTGCTGGATGATCTGCTGGATCTTTCGGTGCTGGAAAACGGCACCGTGCAGCTGAACCTTGGCCTTGCCAACCTGAGCCAGATGATCGATCGCGCGCTTGCCTCGGCCAGCCATACCAAGCCCGAGCGCAGTTTCATGATCCATCGGGATCTGCCGATGGAAAACATCTTCATCCGCACCGATGCCGACCGTCTGGTTCAGGTGTTCATCAACCTGATTTCCAACGCGCGCAAATATTGCGATGCCGCGCAGCCGGAACTGCGCATCGCCGTGCGCCAAAGGGGCGGGCGGATCACGATCGATTTCATCGACAACGGATCCGGCATCGCCAAGGACAGTCAGGCGCTTATCTTTGAAAAATTCGCGCGGCTGACCGATCAGACGCGGGCGGGCGGTGCGGGCCTTGGCCTTGCGATCTGCCGCGAGGTGATGGCCAATCTGGGCGGCACGATCACCTATTTGCCGGGGCAGGGCGGGGCGGCGTTCCGGGTGGCGGTGCCGCTGCGGCTTGACCGCGAGGCCGCCTGAGCCCGGTCAAGCATAAACCCTTTGGTAAGGCTTTTGCGCAAGACTGCCCGAAACAAGGCAAGGATGGGGTCGCCGTGGCGGGTGAGGTGATGCGCAAGAAGCTGCTGGTCGGACAGCATGCTGCGGCCGATGGCGGGCCGGGCGCGGACAGGGCCTGGCGTCTGGCCTTTGCCCGCGCCGCCCGCGAGGGCCGGAGGACGGGCTTGGCCTGTTGATCCTGTCGCCTGACCTGCTTGCCGCCCTGATCGAGGTGTTGACGATCGGGCGTTGCGGCAACACGCTGCCCGACCCGCGCAAACCGACCCGCACCGATGCGGCCATGCTGTCGCCGCTTGCCGACCTTGCCCTTGCCAATCTGGAGGAGGCGCTGGCCGAGGAAGGCGATCTGGTCTGGACCAGCGGATTTCGCTTTGCCTCGTTCATCGAGGAGACGCGCTCGCTTGGCCTGTTGCTGGAAGATGTGGCTTACCGCGCCTTGCAGGCCCGGTTGTCGCTGGCGCAGGGCACCCGCATGGGGGAGATGATGCTGATCCTCCCGGCCGAGGGCAAGGGGCGCAAACCGCAGGCCAAGGCGCGTGCGGTTCCCGATGCCGTGGCGCGCCCGGCCTTTGCGGCGGCGCTGGGCGCGCGGGTCGAGGCTGCGACCTGCCAGCTTGACGCCGTGCTGGCGCGGTTGTCCATGCCGCTCGCCGATGTGATGGCCCTGGCGCAGGATCAGGTTCTGGCCCTGCCCAATGCCGCGCTGGACCAGATCACGATCGAAGGGCTGGATGGCCGCCATGTGGCAGAGGGTAAGCTGGGCCAGCACCGTGGCATGCGCGCCGTCCGCCTGACCGAGGCGGGGCATGTCGAAACCGCCGCGCCGCCCGGGCCGGCGATGCCGGCACCGGGGATGGTTGGCCTTGACACGCCGGGCGCGATGCCTGCCCCGTTTGGCGCGCCGCTGGATTTCGACTTTCCCGGCTTCGCCGCAACCGGCACCGATTGACGCGGCACCCCGGCCGGTCGTGCCTGTTCGCGCGCATGTCAGGATTACGACAGCCATCCCTGCACGCCGCAGCCCCGCAAGGCGGGGATGCGGGCGCGCCGATCACGACCGGGCCAGCGCCTCGATCTGCGGGCGCAGACCTTCGAGGTTATAGCCAAAACGGGCCGGAATCGCGATCAGCTCCTCGGTCGGCCTTTGCCCGGCCTGCGCCAGCGCCCAGCAGATCGACGATCGGTTGCCGCTGGCGCAATAGGCCAGCACCGGGCCTGCCGCGCCCTGCATCGCCGCCGCTTGCGTGGTCACATTGGCCATGGTCATCGCGCCGCCGATCACCGGATTGGCGACGAATTCAAGCCCCGCCGCCTCGGCCGCGGCCTGCATCACCGCGCTGTGATGCGAGGGGGGGATTTCGCCATCCGGCCGATTGTTGATCACGCGCACAAAGCCCGCCGCCTTGATCGCCGCGAAATCTTCGGGGTCGATCTGGGGCGACACGGCGTAATCGGGTGTCAGGGGGCGGATGTCCATCGGATGTCTCCTTCGAAGGTCAGGGCGCGGCACAGCGCGGGCGCGTCGACCATAGCCGCGTCGCGCCCGACAGGAAAGGCCAGCTTTGCACCGCGGCCTTGCGCGCGGATTGACCTGCATCAAGGTGCCCCCCCGCGCGATGCGCCACAGTGTCAGAAGCGGAGGACCACCATGCACAGCACCATCGACACGCGCAAAGCCCAACTTCTGGCACGCAAGGCCGAACTGTCCCGGCGCATCGCCCAGATCGAGACGGAACTGGACAGCCATCACGCCGCCGACTGGACCGAACTTGCGACCGAGCGCGAGGCAGATGAGGTGCTGGAAGGCATCGGCATTTCCGCTCAGGCCGAGGTGCGGATGATCGACGCGGCCCTCGTGCGGATGGAGCAGGGCGACTACGGCGCCTGCACCCGGTGTGGCGCCGACATCGCCGCGGCACGGCTGGACCTGTTGCCCTTCACCCCGTTTTGCCAAAGCTGCGCTGCCAGCGCCGGATGAAAGGGCCCGACATGCACCGCAATGCCAAGACCGAACCCGCCGCTGCCGTGGCCACCCCGCTGGGCCTCTGTGCCAGCCTGACGCTGGCGCTGCTTTTGGCCGAGATGAAGGCGCTCGAGGCCATGATGCCCGGCCTTGCGCCAGAGGCGCCCAAGCCTACCGAAGCCGAGATCGAGGCCGGTTTCGACAACATGCCCGTCTGACGCGGGCTTATGGCGTCCCGGCGGGGTGCTGCGGCTTGACCCTGGGCGAAAATGCGCTGACTGTGCCATAAACCGTGTGGAGGCAAGGGCACAGGCGTGACGACAGGGCTGAACGTCACCATCGTGGACGGGGTTGCCGAGGGTGTTCTTCAACGGCCCGAGGGGGGGCTGTGGCTGGACGCGGCGCAGCGCGCGCTGATCCTCGGGCTGATCGAGGCGCCGCCCGCGGGGCTGTGTGCCGTTCTGCTGCGCTCTGCCGAACACGCCTTTTTCGGTCATGCCGATGGCGGGCCCGATGTGCCGCGCGCAGACGACAGCGCGGCCCCAAGCCTGCGGCGCCTGTGCGAGGCGGTCGCGGCCAGTGCGGTGCCGGTTGTGCTGTTGCTCGACGGTCCGGTGACGGGCGCCATGGCAGAACTTGCGCTTGCGGCCCAGGCCCGGCTGGCAAGCCCCGGCGCGCGCATCGGTTTTGGCGCGGCGCGTCTGGGCCGGATCAGCGATGCGGGCAGCACGCAGCGCTTGCCGCATCTGGTCGGGGTGGAACAGGCGCTGCGGCTTTTGATCGAGGCGCGCAGCATTCCGGCGCCCGAGGCTTTGGCCATCGGCCTGCTGGACCGGGTGTTCGATCTGTCACCCGGCCCTGATCTTTGCCGGGCGGCTCTGGCTTGGGCGCGCAGCGATCTGGCGGGCCTTGTGCGCCGTTCTGCCCTGAGCGATGGCCGCAGCGCCTTGCGCGCGGTGTCCGAGGCGCGGGCCCGGGCGGTGGCTGGGTCGGTCGCAAGCGCGCTGGTCGATTGCGTCGAGGCGGCGCTGCTGTTGCCGCCCGCGCAGGGCCATGCCTATGAGGCGGTGCGCGCGTCCGAACGCGCCAGCCTGCCCGAGACGGCGGCGCTGGTGCATCTGTTGGAGGCCGAGCGCGCGGCGCAGCGCCTGCCCGAGGCGCTGCACATGGTCCGGCCAGAGCCGGTGGCGCGGCCGGCGCTGGTGGGCGCATCGCCGGTGATGGCGGCGCTGGCCCTGATGATGCTGGCGCGCGGCTTGCCGGTCACGATCCTGGAGCCGGACCGCGCGCGGCTGGTGCCGATGCTGCAAATCATCGCCGCGCGGCAAGAGACCGCGGTGCAGGCGGGCGCCTTGTCGGCTGCGCAGCGCGATGCCGATTGGGCGCGGTTGCGGCCCGTGTCGGACCCGGCCGCCCTCGCACAGGCCGATCTTCTGATCATCGGGCCCGATGCGGTGCCGCCGTCGCCGCGGGGTCAGGTGCCGCGGCTGGTGATGGGGCGTGCGGCGCTGACCGATGGGGCGGCGCGGCTTGTCGTTTCTGGGCGGATCGCAGAGCTTGGCCTGCCGCAGCCGTTTCCGGCGCAGACCGCGGCCACGCTTTTCGGGTTTTTGCGGCGGATTGGCCAGATCGTGGTTCTGACGGGCGCGCAATCACCGCTTGGGATTTCCGGGCGGCTGGCGGGCGCGGGCGGGGCGGCGCTGCGCAGCCTGATGGCCATGGGGGTCGCCCCAGACGACCTGCGCGCGGCGCTGCTGGGCTTTGGTCTGGCGTCGCCCGCCGTCCCCACCGCCGAGCACGCCGCACCCGCGCCGCGCGACATGCCCGCGGACGAGATCGTGCAGCGCTGGCTGGGCGCGCTTGCCAATGAGGGCGCGCGGCTGCTTGCCTCGGGGCTGGCGCGATCGGCGGGGGATATCGATCTGGTTGCCGTCCATGGTCTTGGCCTGCCCGCTGCTAGCGGAGGGCCGCTGCACATGGCCGATCAGCGCGGGGTGATGATCCTGCGCCGTGATCTGAAACGCTGGGGCGAGGAGGCCGAGGTCTGGCAGCCGGTTCCGGCGCTGGATGCGCTTGTGTCGGTCGGGCGGGGGGTTGCCGCCAGCATCAGGCGAGAATGACCCCGACGATCACCGCCATCAAGCCGATGGCCGATATCGCAAGGGCCCCGAGGTTCAGCGCGACAACCTTTTGCAGCCTTGCCCGGATCTGATCGTCGGGCAGGCCGGAACGGCGGGCGCGCATCGCCAGAACGATGCACCACAAAAGCGCCACAACCCCGATCATCGTCAGGGCCGCGCCGCCCCAGATCAGCATTTCCATCGGCTGTTTCCCCTTGCCCCAGGCCGTTGTGCCAGTCCCTGCGCCGCCTAGCCCAGCGGGGGGCGCAGCGCAAGCCTTGAACCCATCTGTGCCGCGCGATAGGGAAGACCGCACAGCACCCGACCAAGAGGCCAAGATGAGCGATCCCATCGACAATTATTCCGTCACCGCCGACGAATTGCGCCAGTTCATCGAACGGGCCGAACAGCTGGCGGCCGAGAAGAAAGACATCGCCGAGCAGGAAAAGGAGCTGTTCGCCGAAGCCAAGGGCCGCGGCTATGACACAAAGGTGATGCGCAAGGTGATCGCGCTGCGCAAGCGCAAGCCCGACGAAATCGCCGAGGAAGAAGCGGTGCTGGAAATGTACAAGGCGGCGCTTGGCATGGCCTGATGGCGCGACCGTGACCCCGGCCTGGCCTTGCGGGCAAAGGGGGCAGCGGCCCCCTTTTTCCTGTCAGGCCGCAAGGAAGGTGACGCCCGCCATCGCCTTGATGCGCGCGACATCCTGATAATAGCTTTCGGTCAGCCGTGCCACACGCTCGGCGGTCCAGCCCGGCAGGTCCAGTTCCATCTCGACCCGCTCGGGCAGGGCGAACTTGTCCAGAAAGGCCGAAACGATGCGTCGCCGCTGCACCGCTGTCTGGGGCGGATTGCCCTGCATGTAGCTGTTCATCCGCGCCACACCCTCGGCAGACATGATCTGCACCAACAGCTCATCCGTATCGGCCAGCACGGTGGCCTCGTCATGGCCCGACACGACCTTGAGCACCTCGGGCCAGATCAGCGGGGTGTCCTCGTCACACCAGACGGTGAACGGCACGCCGGGGTTTTGCTCCAGCACATCCTCGATCACATCCGACCAGTGCAGATCCTCTGGCTCTGCCCCGTCCATGAACTGTTCATAGGTCTTGTCGCGCTGCTTGGCGAACAGGTCGGGCAGAAAGCCCGCAGGATTGCGGATCGCGAGGTGGAATTCCGCCTCGATCTCGGGGAAGATCTGGGTAAAGGCGCGCACGCGCTCGGCGGCGGCCGGGTAGAGCCGGTCTTTCAGCGCCCATTGCGGAAAGGACAGGAAATTGTCCCATGACAGGATCAGACGCTCGGCCCGGTCCTCCTCCATGATCTGGTCGAGCACAAGCGCCTGCGTGTCGCGGCTGGCGGCCTGTCCCTTGAGCGTGATGGCGGTATCGCGCAGCAGGCTGCGATACCGGGCCGGGCCCGGCACCACGATGCCCTGTTCGCCAAGGATGGCGCGGTTTTTCAAAAGGCAGCGCAGCAGACGTTCTTCATCCGTGCAATGGGCGCCAAGGTGATAGACGATACGCATCCCGGTGTGGACCTGTTCAAGCAAGTTCGGTGCTGGTTCTGTTCGCGCCGACTATAGGCAGTTTGGCCGCCGATGCCACCGGGCCGTGCAGAAGTTTTCGTCACAGCGCCCCCCGCGCAACGCCTGCGTCGTGTCGGGCGTGTCGCGCCCTGCGCACCCCTGCGGCCGCGGGCTGTCTGGACAGGGCAGGGGCGGTGGTGCTATCGACGCCGCGATGACCGAGCAAAATACTCAAGTTACCGCGCGGCGTGCGCTGCGATTGCCAAGGGCCGATGTCTGGACCCTGGGGGCCGCGCTGATTGCGCTTGTGGTGCTGGCGCCGATGGTCTCGGTCCTGTGGATCGCCTTTCATCCGACGGAAAACATCTGGCCGCATCTGGTGGCGACGGTGCTGCCACGCTACCTTGGCAACACGCTGATCCTGATGCTGGGGGTGGCGGTGCTGACCGCGCTGGTTGGCACGGGGGCCGCCTGGCTGACCACGATGTATCGCTTTCCCGGTCGGCGCTGGCTTGACTATGCGCTGCTGTTTCCGCTGGCGATCCCGGCCTATGTCGGGGCCTATGCGCTGGTGGATTTCCTGCAATACGCGGGGCCGGTGCAGACGGCCTTGCGCGGCGTGATGGGGTTCGAGTCGGCCCGCGACTACTGGTTCCCGCAGGTGCGGTCGCGCGCGATGGCGGTGGTTGTGCTGTCGGCCGCGCTTTATCCTTACGTCTATCTGCTGGCCCGGGCGGCCTTTCGCGAGCAATCGGGCTGTTCCTACGAGGTGGCGCGCGCCCTTGGCTGCGGACCCTGGGGGGTGTTCGGTCGGGTCGGCCTGCCGCTGGCGCGGCCCGCGATTGCGGCAGGTGTCGCACTGGCCTTGATGGAGACGGTGGCCGATTACGGCACGGTGCAATATTTTGGCGTGCAGACCCTGACCACCGGCATCTTCTCGACCTGGCTCAATGGCAACAACGCCGGGGGGGCGGCGCAGATTGCGGGTGTTGTGCTGACGCTGATCCTCGTGCTGGTCGGGCTGGAGCGGATCAGCCGCCGCAACGCGCGCTTTCACCGGGTGGGCCGCTCGTCGCGCCCGGTCGAGCCTGCGCAGCTGGCCGGGCTGCGGGGCTGGCTGGCCTTTGGCCTGTGCCTTGTGCCGCTGCTGATCGGCTTTGTGCTGCCGGTGGCGGTGATGGGCTGGCACGCGCTGCGCAAGCCCGAAGTCTGGCTGTCGCCCGGTCTGGCGGCGGCGTTTGGCAACACGCTTGTCACCGGCGGGGCGGCGGCGGTGCTGACGGTGGGGGCCGCGATCTTTCTGGTCTATGCCTTGCGGATGATCGGGCACACCGCCGCGCGCTGGGTGCTGCCGCTGACCACTCTGGGCTATGCGGCACCGGGGGCGGTGCTGGCGGTCGGCATCCTGATCCCGCTCGCCGCGCTCGATCACATGCTGGCCGATGGCGTTCTGGCGCTGACCGGCTGGGACCCGGGGCTTTTGCTGACCGGCACGGCGGCGGCCTTGGTGCTGGCCTATTCCGTGCGGTTCTTTGGTGTGGCCCAAGGGGCGGTGGATGCAGCCTTTGGCCGGATTTCACCCTCGCTTCCCATGGCGGCCCGGTCGCTTGGCCGCACGCCGGGCGGGGCATTGCGCGCGGTGCACCTGCCGTTGATGCGCGGCTCGGTTGCGACCGCGCTTCTGGTGGTCTTTGTCGATTGCGTCAAGGAATTGCCCGCCACCTTGCTGCTGCGCCCGTTCAACTACAACACCCTTGCCACGCGGGTGTTTGAACTGGCCAGTCTGGAGCGGTTGCAAGAAGCCGCCCCTGCCGCCCTGATGGTGATGGCGGTGGGCCTGCTCGCCGTCGCACTTCTGGCCCGCACCAGCCGCTGAGGGGCTTGCCGAGCGCCGCGCGGAAGGTTATCTGAACAGCATGCCTCTATAGCTCAGCTGGTAGAGCACCTGATTTGTAATCAGGGGGTCGCGGGTTCAAGTCCTGCTGGGGGCACCAGCAAATTCAAGCACTTAGAATGAACAAGCCTCGACAATCGCGGGGCTTTTCGGCTTTGGGTAACATTCTGGGTAACGCCGGATTCGCGGGTAACCCTTAAGGACCGCCGCCCGGCCAGCGCTTGGTTCATGGACGCGCGATGCGAATCAAGTTCTGCAACCATCTGCCAAAGCACGTCCCCCAAGGGCGTGCCCGACAGCTTGTCCGGCGCTGCCGCC
>JALOSF010000194.1 GCA_025458525.1 Cypionkella sp.
CTTGGCGCCCAGCACCCATTGGCCGTCATAGGTATAGCCCGAGGGGTTGGTCAGCTTGCCCCGGCCATTGTGGACGCCATTGGTGAAGCTGCCCTCATAGACCGAGCCGTTGGCATAGCGGGCGACGCCTTGCCCGGTCATCTGGCCCTGGACCCATGCGCCCTCGTAGGTGCGGCCATCGGGGGCGGTGATCTTGCCCTGGCCGTCCGGCTGGCCGTTCAGGAAGGCGCCTTCGTAGACCGAGCCATTGGGATAGCGGGCGGTGCCCTGGCCGGTAATCTCACCCTCGATCCAGTCGCCGGTGTATTCGAAGCCGGAGGGGAGGCGGTAGGTGCCGGTCCCGTGCTGGCGGCCGTCCTTGAAGGTGCCCTCATAGACCGAGCCGTCATCGTATTGCTTGGTCACAACCTCACCGTCCTGAGCGAAGGCGGGGGTGGCGGCAAGAAGCAGCAGCAAGGCTAGGCGGCGCATGGGCGATTCCCGCAAGGTGAACAGACGGTGAGGGTAAGGGGGCGGCGGGGGTGTGACAAGCTGTGCCTCGGATGTGGGTCTGCGGCGGGGTGGGTTTCCCTTGGGCGGCAACCTGCTAGAACAAGCACATGTGATGGGGGACCCCGATGACCGACACGTTCCGTCTGATGCTGGCGCAGTTGAACCCGACCGTGGGCGACATTGCCGGGAACATGGCCAAGGCCCGTGAGGCCTGGGGGAAGGCCAAGGCGGCGGGGGCCGACATGCTGGCCCTGACCGAGATGTTCGTGACCGGCTACCAGACCCAGGACCTGATCCTGAAACCCGCCTTTGTAAGTGCGGCACTTGCGGCGGTTGAGGGGTTGGCGGCGGATTGCGCGGATGGCCCGGCCATCGGGATTGGCGGGCCGGTGCGGATGGGCGGGAAGCTTTACAACGGGTATTTCGTGCTGCAGGGCGGCAAGGTGTCCGCCCGGGTGTTGAAGCATCATCTGCCGAATGACGCGGTCTTTGACGAAAAGCGGGTCTTCGCTTCGGCCGATGTGCATGGGCCTTATGTGGTGAATGGCGTGCGGATCGGGACGCCGATCTGTGAGGATGCCTGGCATCCGGACGTGGCGGAAACGCTGGCCGAAACGGGGGCGGAGATTTTGCTGATCCCGAACGGCTCGCCCTAGCTCGCCCTACCATCGGGGCAAACCGAACCTGCGGTTGAACCTGATGGTGTCAAGGGTGGTGGAGACGGGGCTGCCGCTGGTTTACCTGAACATGGTGGGCGGGCAGGATGACCAGGTGTTTGATGGCTCCAGCATGGTGCTCAACCCCGGCGGACGGCTGATGGCGCAGTTGCCGCAGTTTGATGAGACGCTGGTAATGGTTACCTTCCGGCGCGGGGCCGAGGGGTGGGTGGCCGATCAGGGCGCGATCAGTGAAATCCCCCCGATTGGTGAGGCGGATTACCGCGCCTGCGTGATGGCGCTGGGCGATTACATGCGGAAGACGGGCTTCAAGAAGGCGCTGCTGGGCCTGTCGGGCGGGATCGATTCCGCCATCGTCGCGGCGATGGCGGTGGATGCCCTGGGGCCGGAAAATGTGCGCTGCGTGATGCTGCCGAGCGAGTTCACCAGCCAGCAATCCTTGGATCTGGCCACGGCGGCGGCGGAGGCCATGGGCTGCCGGTATGACACCGTGCCGATCAGCGGGGCGCAAGGGGCAGTGGGCGAGGCGCTGGCGCCGCTGTTCGCCGGGACCGAACCGGGGATTACCGAGGAAAACATCCAGTCGCGCCTGCGGGGCGTGATGCTGATGGCCCTGTCGAACAAGTTCGGCGAGATGCTGCTGACCACGGGCAACAAGTCGGAAATGGCGGTGGGGTATTGCACGATCTACGGCGACATGAACGGCGGCTACAACCCGGTGAAGGACATGTACAAGACCCGCATGTTCCTGACAGCGCGCTGGCGGAACGAGAACCACCGGCCCTGGATGAAGGGCCCGCCGGGCGAGGTCATCCCTGAGGCGATCATTGCGCGCCCGCCGTCAGCGGAGCTGCGCGCCAACCAGCGCGACGATGACAGCCTGCCGCCCTATGAGGTGCTGGACGCCATCCTTGAGGGGTTGGTGGAAAAGGAACTTTCGGTGGCCGAGATCGTGGCGCTGGGTTTTGACCGAGCCACGGTGAAGAAGGTCGAACACCTTCTCTACCTTGCCGAATACAAGCGCTTCCAATCCGCGCCGGGGGTGCGGCTGACGCAAAAGGCCTTTTGGCTGGACCGCCGTTATCCCATCGTCAACCGCTGGCGCGACGATGGCTGAGGTGGTCGCGGTCAACCGATATGCGGTGCGCGATGCGGCGGCGTTTGACGCGGCGGTCGTGGCGCTTGCGGATCGGGTGCAGCGTGACGGCCATCCCGGCGTGCGGAGTTATGACTTCTACCGGATCACCCCGGACGAGGGCCGTGCCATTGTGGTCTACACTGGGCCTGAGGCCTGGGTCGGCCATCATGACATCATCATGTCCTGGCCCGAGCTGGCAAATCTGCGTGCCGCTGCTGATCTGGCAGCGGTCGATCTGCACGGCCCGATGACTGCGGCGATGCAGGGCTGGATCGACCGGATGGGTCTGGGAGCAAGGCTCCGGCATCTGGGCGAGCCGGTGGCGGGGTTCCGGCGTCCCGGCCTTTGATCTTGCCCTTTGGGTGGGTGGGATCGCCCGGTCGGCGAGACCCGTACCCTGTCATCGACCCGTCACCACGATTGCGTTAACCTTTGCCGCATCGGGATGGGGAGGGGTGACATGATCCGATTGGCAAGCCTTCTGGCGCTGTGCGCAGGCCCGGCTGGGGCGGAAACCCTGCGGGTGATGAGTTACAACATCTGGGGCGGCGGTGCCAACGAGGGCAAGGGCATCGAGGAAACCGTGGCCGCGATCCGTGCGGCGGGGGCCGATGTGGTGGGCCTGCAGGAAACGCGGCTGGAAAGCGACCCCTGCACGGCGGAGGCTTGTCCTGCGACAGGCGACAGCGTGGCCCCGGCGATTGCGGCGGCGCTGGG
>JALOSF010000041.1 GCA_025458525.1 Cypionkella sp.
CCAATGACCGTTTCATCAGCCCGACCCTCGCCGCCGCCGTCAGCGCACGGGTGGCGCGCGGCGAACAATCGCTGTTGTTCCTCAACCGCCGGGGCTATGCGCCGATCACGCTGTGCCGGGCCTGCGGGCATCAGGTCGGCTGCGACGATTGCGACGCGCGGATGGTGGAACACCGCTTCCTCAAGCGGCTGGTCTGCCACCAATGCGGGGCGACAAAGCCGGTGCCGGTCGAATGCCCGTCCTGCAAGGTCACGGGCAAGATGGCCGCCGTCGGCCCCGGCGTGGAGCGGCTGGCCGAAGAAGTGGCGGCCCGCTTTCCCGAGGCGCGGCTGGCGGTGCTGTCGTCGGATCTGTTCGGTTCGGCCCGCGCGCTGAAGGCGCAGATCGAGACGATCGCGGCGGGTGGCGCGGATATCATCATCGGCACGCAGATCGTGGCCAAGGGGCACAACTTTCCCCTGCTGACCCTCGTCGGTGTCATCGATGCCGACCTTGGCTTGCAGGGGTCTGACCTGCGGGCGGCCGAGCGCACGTTTCAGCTGATGCGCCAGGTGTCGGGCCGGGCGGGTCGGGCAGACCTGCGCGGCACCGCGCTTCTCCAAACCCACCAACCGGACCACCCGGTGATCCGCGCGATCCTTGGCGGTGACGAGGAAGCCTTCTGGAAGGCCGAGGCCGCCCAGCGCCGCGCGGCCGGGGTGCCCCCTTACGGCAGATTGGCCGGGATCATCCTGTCCGGGCCGGATATCGCGCAGGTGTTTGATGTCGGGGCAGAATTGGCGCGCCGCGATGACCCGCTGCGCCGCATTGGCGCGCAGGTCTTTGGCCCTGCCCCGGCGCCCGTTGCGCGTGTGCGCGGCCGCCACCGCGTGCGGCTGCTGGTCAAGGTCGACAAGGGCGCCGCGCTACAACCCGCCCTGGCGGAATGGGTGGCGCAGGTGCGGCTGCCCGCAAACCTGCGCCTTGCCATCGATATCGATCCGCAAAGTTTCTACTGACCGGGCGCAGCAGATCAGGATGCGCCCAGAACCGTGTCGCAGCGTTTGCAGACAGCTGCGTGCCGGTGTGTGCCGACATCGGGCAGGATCTGCCAGCAGCGTTCGCATTTCTGGCCGGTGGCAGGTTCGAACACCACTGCGACCCCGGGCACTTCGGGCAGGGTAAAGGCGCCCGCGGGCGGGGCTGCGGTGGACAGCGCAAGGCTTGAGGTGATGGCGATCTGGGCCATGTTCACCCCCTGCATCGCCGCTTGCAGCGCCGGCGCCTCGATGTGCAGGACCGGCGCCGCCTCCAGCGAGGAACCGATCACCTTGGCCGTGCGCTGCACCTCAAGCGCCGCCGTCACCACGCGGCGCACCTGGCGCACCTGCGCCCATTTGGCACCCAGCGCGTCGTTGCGCCATGCGGCGGGGGTTTCGGGCATGTCGGTCAGATGCACCGAGGAATCCGTGCCGGGGAAACGCTCCAGCCAGACCTCCTCCATGGTGAAGACCAGGATCGGCGCAAGCCAGGTGGTCAGGCGGTGATACAGCAGGTCCAGCACCGTGCGCGCGGCGCGGCGGGTCAGCGTTCCCGGCGCGTCGCAATAAAGCGTGTCCTTGATCACGTCGAAATAGAAGGCCGACAGGTCGGTCGTGGCAAAGGTGAACACCTTCTGGAACACGCCCTGGAAATCATAGGCGGCATAGCCCGTCCGCACCTCGGCATCGAGTTCGGCAAGACGGTGCAGCACCCAGCGTTCCAGCTCTGGCATGTCCTCGACCGGCAGACGCTCGGCCTCGGCAAAGCCGTTCAGCGCGCCAAGGAGGAAGCGCATGGTGTTGCGCAGGCGGCGATAGCTGTCGGCCACGCCTTTGAGGATTTCCTTTCCGATCCGCAGATCGACCGTGTAATCCGACTGCGCCACCCACAGCCGCAGGATATCGGCGCCGTATTCGTCGATCACCTGCTGCGGGGCCACCGTGTTGCCCAGCGACTTCGACATCTTCATGCCCTTTTCGTCGAGCGTGAAGCCATGGGTCAGCACCCCGCGATAGGGCGCGCGGCCCTTGGTGCCACAGGCTTGCAGCATCGACGAATGGAACCAGCCGCGGTGCTGGTCGGTGCCTTCAAGGTAAAGGTCGGCAATCCCGTCGGCCGCCCCGTCCTCGCGGTCGCGCAGGACGAAGGCATGGGTCGATCCGCTGTCGAACCAGACGTCGAGCACATCGAAGACCTGCTCATAGGCCTCCGGGTCCACAAGGCCGCCCAGCACCCGCTCCTTGAAGCCGGGCACATACCAGACATCGGCACCCTCGGCCTCGAAGGCGGCCTTGATGCGGGCGTTGACGTCAGCGTTGCGCAGCAGGAAATCGGGCGCATCGGGGCGCGCGCCCTTGCGGACGAAACAGGTCAGCGGCACACCCCAGGCGCGCTGGCGCGACAGCACCCAGTCGGGGCGCGCCTCGATCATCGAATGCAGGCGGTTGCGCCCGGTTTGCGGGGTCCATGTCACCAGCTGGTTGATCGAGTTCAGCGCCCGGGTGCGGATCGTATGGCCATAAGTGCCCAAGCCATCGTCCAGCGGCTTGTCGATCGCGACAAACCATTGCGGCGTGTTGCGAAAGATCACCGGCGCCTTGGACCGCCACGAATGCGGGTAGGAGTGTTTCAGCTTGGCTTTCGCAAACAGCGCGCCCACGCTGGCCAGGGCCTTGATGTTGGACACATTGGCCGGGCCTTCCTTGCCATCGGGCAGGATGATGTGCTGGCCCCCGAACAACGGCAGATCGGCGCGATAGCTGCCATCGGCCTCCACGTTATAGGTCATCGGCAGGCCGAACCTGACGCCCATCTGATAGTCGTCATCGCCATGGCTGGGCGCGGTATGCACAAAGCCCGTGCCGGCGTCATCGGTCACATGATCGCCCGGCAGCATGGGAACATCGTAATCCCATTCCGCCGCGCCGCCGTCGATGCCGCGGTAAGGGTGGGCGCAGATCATCGCCTGCAAATCGGCAGCAGGCACGTCGCACAACCGCCGCACCATCTCGGGGCCCGCCAGCTTGGCCTGCGCCAAGACCTGTTCGGCAAGCGCGTCGGCCAGGACAAGGCGCTGGCCGATGGTTGCCGTGCTGTCTGCGGGGCGCCCGATGACGTCATACAAGCCATAGGCGATGCCCGGCCCAAAGCTGATCGCGCGGTTCTGCGGGATGGTCCAGGGCGTGGTGGTCCAGATCACCACATCTGTCGGCGTCTTGGTGAACAGCGCATCGCCCGCCACCACCCGGAACCGCACCCAGACCTGATGGCTGGTATGATCGTGATATTCCACCTCGGCCTCGGCCAGAGCGGTCTTTTCGACCGGCGACCACATCACGGGCTTGGACCCCTGATACAGGCTGCCGTTCATCACGAATTTCATGAACTCCTCGGCGATCACCGCCTCGGCGTGGTAATCCATCGTCAGATAGGGCTGGTCCCATTTGCCGGTGATGCCAAGGCGCTTGAATTCGGCGCGCTGCACGTCGATCCAGCCTTCGGCAAAGCGGCGGCATTCCTGACGGAAGGCGACGATATCGACATCATCCTTGTTCAGGCCCTTGGCGCGGTATTGTTCCTCGATCTTCCATTCGATCGGCAGGCCGTGGCAATCCCAGCCGGGCACATAACGCGCGTCCTTGCCCATCATCTGCTGGCTGCGCACCACCATGTCCTTCAGCACCTTGTTCAGGGCGTGCCCGATGTGCAGATGCCCGTTGGCGTAAGGAGGGCCGTCGTGCAGCACAAAGGGCGCACGCCCCTTGGCCTCGCGCAGGCGATCGTAAACCCCCAGCCGTTCCCAACGGGCCAGCCATTCGGGCTCACGTTGCGGCAGCCCTGCGCGCATGGCAAAGCCGGTTTCGGGCAGGAACACGGTGTCGCGGTAATCGGGGGCGGTGGTTTCAGGCAGATCGGCAGGCATCGGAAAAATCCTTGGCAAAGGGCGTGGAGGCTGCGGCCAGACCGGGCCGCGCAACAGGCAAAACGCGTCCCGGACGCTTTGACGACACCGTCAAAACGCCGGGCGGCTAATTCGCACTATGATCCGGATCATCCACATGCCGCGCCTTATACGCGTCCGAATGTCGGTGGTCCAGATCACCCCTTGCACATCGCAAGGCCAAGCGGCAACCCTGCGACATGCGCAGAACCATCGCCATCATCGGGGCCGGGGTCGGCGGGCTTGCCACCGCAGCCCTTGCGCATGACGCGGGCCACACCGTCACCCTGATCGAGCGGTTCGACACCCCGCGCCCGCTCGGCTCTGGGCTGGTGATCCAGCCGGTCGGGCTTGCCGTGCTGGATGCGGTCGGCGCAGGCGATGCCGCGCGCGCCTTTGGCCAGCCGATCCGCCGGATGCTGGGGCACGAGGTGTCGGGGCGCGAGGTGCTGAACGTCGCCTACCCGGCCACGGCACCGGGGCTGGCGCTGCACCGCTCGGCCCTGTTTCAGGCGCTGTGGGATCGATGCCTTGCGCGCGGGATTTCCGTGATCACCTCGGCCACGGTGGCGTCGGCCCCTCTGGTGGCAGGCGCGCGCGAGGTGGTGCTGGAGGATGGCCGCCACCTTGGCCCCTTCGATCTGGTGGTGGACAGCAGCGGGGCCGCGTCGCGCCTGTCGCCGCTGCGGTCGCGGGCGCTGCCCTTTGGCGCGATCTGGGGCACGGTTCCGTGGCCCGACGGAACGGAGTTTGCGCCCGACCATCTGCACCAACGCTACCGGGCGGCGCGCGACATGGTGGGCGTGCTGCCGCTTGGCCAGCGGCCGGGCCTGCCGGGGCGCCATGCGGCAGTGTTCTGGTCGATGCCCACGGCGGCGCTGGACGGCTGGGCGCACGGCGATATGGCCGCATGGCGGGCGGGGGCAGAGGCGCTTTGGCCACAGATGGCGCCGTTTCTGGCCACGCTGCGCACGGCGGCCGACATGACCCCCGCCCGTTATGGCCACGGCACGCTGCGCCGGCCCTTTGCCCCGGCGCTGGCCTTTGTCGGCGATTCGGCACACCGGGCCAGCCCGCAACTCGGGCAGGGCGCAAACATGGCGCTGCTTGATGCCATGGCGCTGATCACCGCGCTGGGGCTACGGGATCTGGGGCGCGAAGACCCCCTGCCCGCCTATGCCGCGATGCGCCGCTGGCATGTGCGCAGCTATCAGGCCATGAGCGCCCTGTTCACGCCGATGTATCAGTCGGACAGCCGCCTCCTGCCCCGCCTGCGCGATCATCTGCTCGCGCCCTTGGCCCCGCTGCCGGTTGTGCGCCAGGGTTTGACGCGGCTCGTCTCGGGCGACCTTTTGCCCCCCCTTGCGGGGATCGCTTTTCCCAAACCGTGACTGGACACCCCGGCCCCGGCCCCTATCATCGGGCCAAGCAAGGGGAAAACCATGAAAGAACCATCTGTAAACGTGCTTGGCGGCCCGCTGGAGCCTTGTTCCACCGCTCCGATGACCGGGTTCTTCCGCAATGGCTGCTGCGACACCGGCCCGATGGACCGGGGCTTGCACACCGTTTGCGCGGTGATGACGGCCGAATTCCTGGCGCTGTCGAAATATCTGGGCAATGACCTGAGCACGCCACGCCCCGAATACGGCTTTGCGGGGCTGAAACCCGGCGACCGCTGGTGCCTGTGCGCCGGGCGTTTCCTGCAAGCGCATGACGAAGGCGCGGCCCCGCGGGTCAATCTGGCGGCGACCCATCAGATCACGCTTCAGATCGTGCCGCTTGAGGTGCTGGCGCAGTATGGCATCGACAAGACCTGACCGCTGCGACAGCACGGCGTCTTGCGGCCCTTGGCGCCGCGTCATAGCCTGCGGCCCATGATCCCGCCCCGCTTCCCCATCACCGCAGACCAGATCGACGCCACGCTGGCGGAATTCTACGCCTGTGTGCGCGACCACCCCGGTCTTGGCCCGGTCTTTGCGCGCCATGTCGCGGATTGGCCCGCGCATGAGGCAAAGATCGCCCGGTTCTGGCGCAACGCGATCCTGTTCGAGCGCGCCTATGACGGAAACCCGATGGCGGTGCATATGGCGGCGGGCGATGTGCGGGCGCCGATGTTTGCGGTCTGGCTGGGGCTTTTCGATGCGGTCCTGCACCGCACCCTGCCGGTTGAGACGGCGGCCGCCTGGTCTGCGCTGGCCCATCGCATCGGTCGAGGGATGCATATCGCCATTCAGGACCGCGACAGCGCAGGCCCGCCCAAACTCGCCTAGGCCGCGTCCGGTGGCTGTGCCGCCTTGCGCACGATGCCGTCGTCGCGCATCAATTCCTCGATGAACAGCGACAAAAGCTGCGGGCGCCCCGTGACGCCCGCCTTGCGATAGATCGCATTGGTCTGCGCCTTGATCGTGCCTTCGCTGGTGCCGCGCAGCCCGGCAATCTCGCTGGTGCTCAGCCCCTTGATGGCAAACAGCGCGACATCGCGCTCGGCCGGGGTCAGGCCCCATTCGTCAAACCGCTCGGCCAGCAAGACCATGAACGCGCCAGAGGCCCGGCGCAGCCCCGCCTCGGCGCGCGCGCGGTCGCGAAAGCTGCGCCGCAAGACCAGCGCGCCCAAGATCAACCCCAGCACCAGGCCCAGCGCGGCACCGATCTCCATCAATTCGCGCAGTTCCCAGGCAAGCGGGGTGCTACGCAGGCCCAGAAGCGACGACAGGATGTCGGAGACAAAGAACAACGCGCACAGGGCCTGCACGGCAAACAGGGCGACAATCGCGGCGCGGGGCATCAGGCAAGGCTCCCTGCGGCTGGGTCAATCGTCATCGCCACCACCACTGTCGCCGCCACTGTCGCCGCCGCTGCCGCCACCACTGTCGTCGCCGCCGCCGCTGCCGCTGCGGTCGTCGTCGTCGTCGGACCCGCCCGATCCGCCCGAGTCCCCGTCGGTGTCATCGTCGTCGGCGTCATCCCCGTCATCGTCGCCGCCGCGTCCCCGCCCGCGCCCCTTGCCGCCGTCCTCATCACGGATCAGCCCGGCGCCGGTGTCTGCCCGGCTGCCAGAGCCGCCGATCCACAGATCGCGCAGGATTTCCCCGGTGCGGGGGTTGAGGATGATCTCGCGCCGCCCCTCGTCGCCCTGCGCCACAATCCGGGTGCGGCCGAGCAAGGTGCGCTCGACGGTGATCTGGCCAAAGCCCTGCGCGCGCAACTGCTCTACCACCTGATCGGCAAAGGTCTTGGCAAAGGCGGGCGGCCCGATCACGGCAAAGGCCAAGGCCAGTGTCAGGAACATGCGACGTTTCATGAATGACCCTTCCGGCCCGTCCGGACACAGCGCCGGATGACGTTCAGTATCTGCGATGCAAGACGCCCCGGCAAGTCCGGGGCGCTGCTGTCCGTGGCGCTCTGACGCTCAATCGTCATCCGACCCGTGACCGCTGCTGTCATCGTCGCCGTCATCGCTGTCGTCGTCGCTGTCGTCGCTGTCGCCACCATGGTCGTCACCGTGACCGCCGCGGTCGTCATCGCCGTCATCATCGGACCCATGGCCGCCGCGATCCCCACCGCGATCCCCGCCCTTGTCATCGTCGCCGCGGTCATCGTCGCTGCGGTCATCGTCGCTGCGGTCATCGTCGCCGCGATCGTCTGACCCGTCGTCATCCGATGATCTTTCGCCACGCACCCGCACGAAATCGCGGCCGCGTTCGCGCACGCTGACGCCGGGGGTCGTGGAGTCATCCGGTTCGACGCGCTCCCTCTCGGTCTTGAGCACGCTGCCGGTGCTGCGGTCGTAGATCACCTCCAGCTTTTCCGTGCCGCGGATCGCCTCGACCTTCATCTGGGTCGGGCCGATGCGCACCTCGACCCGCGTATAGCCTTGCGCCTGCAAATCGCTCACCACCTGCTCGGGTGTCAGGGCAAGCGCGGCAGAACCCGCAATCACCGCCCCAAGAACCAGTGCCGCAAAGGTCAGTCTCATGGTCATATCCCCTGTCTGTGGTCCGACCGAGGCCCTTGGCCCGGCGGCACCGTCATCGCGCTGATCGGCGACAGCGACAGACAGCACCGGTGTGGCGCCGATGCGCCATTCCCTGCGGGTTTATCCCGGGGGTCATGCGTCGCGGGTTTGTGGCCCTAAACCTTGGTTTAGACGCCCGGCGCATAGAAAAACCCCGCCGACCGTGGCCAGCGGGGCAAGACAGGCGGCGCGCGGCACCCGGTGAGGTCAGACCTTCATGTCAAAGCCGAGGTGCTTTGCCACCGTGAAGATATCCTTGTCGCCCCGCCCACACATGTTCATCACGATGATATGGTCCTTGGGCAGGGTCGGCGCGATCTTCATCACATGGGCCAGCGCATGGCTGGGTTCCAGCGCGGGGATGATTCCCTCCAGCTTGCACGACAGCTGGAACGCCTCCAGCGCCTCGGCATCGGTGATGCTCACGTATTTCGCGCGGCCCACATCATGCAGCCAAGCATGTTCCGGCCCGATGCCGGGGTAATCGAGGCCCGCGCTGATGCTGAAACCTTCGAGGATCTGGCCATCCTCATCCTGCAACAGATAGGTGCGGTTGCCATGCAGCACGCCCGGGCGCCCGCCGGTCAGGCTGGCGCAATGCTGCATCCGGTCATCCACGCCCTTGCCGCCCGCCTCGACCCCGATGATGTTGACGGTCGGATCGTCAAGGAAGGGGTAGAACAGGCCCATGGCGTTCGATCCGCCACCAATGGCCGCGATGATCGTGTCGGGCAGACGGCCCTCGCCTTCCTGTTCGGCCAGTTGCCAGCGCACTTCCTTGCCGATGATGCTCTGGAAATCGCGCACCATCGCCGGGTAGGGGTGCGGCCCCGCCACCGTGCCGATGCAATAGAAGGTGTCGCGCACGTTGGTCACCCAGTCGCGCAGCGCATCGTTCATCGCGTCTTTCAGCGTGCCGCGCCCCGACGTCACCGGCACCACCTCGGCCCCCAGAAGCCGCATGCGGAACACGTTCGGCGCCTGGCGTTCCACATCATGCGCGCCCATGTAGACCACGCATTTCAGCCCGAACTTGGCGCAGACCGTGGCCGTTGCCACCCCATGCTGCCCGGCCCCGGTTTCGGCGATGATGCGGGTCTTGCCCATGCGGCGGGCAAGGATGATCTGGCCCAGCACATTGTTGATCTTGTGCGCGCCGGTATGGTTCAGCTCGTCGCGCTTCATATAGACCTTGGCGCCGCCCAGATGATCGGTCAGCCGCTGCGCCAGATACAAAGGCGAGGGGCGGCCCACATAATGCTTCCACAGATCGTCCATTTCGGCCCAGAAGCTCGGGTCGGTCTTGGCGAATTCATACCGCTCCTCCAGCTCCAGGATCAGCGGCATCAGCGTTTCCGACACAAAGCGCCCGCCGAAAATGCCAAACCGCCCTGCCTCATCCGGCCCGGTCATGAAGCTGTTCAATCCGTCCTCGGCCATGGGCGCCCTCTCCTTGTGCTGTTCGTGGCAGATGTAGCGCCCTTGGGCTGCGGGGGAAAGGGGGCTGTCGGACAGGCCCGCCCTGCGCCGCGTGCTGACGTTTTCGTGATCGGGGCGCAGCGAAACTTTGCCTCGGATCCTTACGTATCCGCTGGGCAACGGCCATCCAAGGCCATCCATGCAAAAAACGGAGTGACCACATGACACGCACCTTTGCAGCCCTTCTTGCCACCGCCGCCTTTGCGGCCCCCGCCTTTGCCGAAACCGCTGTGGGCCTGACCGGCGATCGCACGCTGGTGATGATCGACCCGGCCACCGCCGCCGTGACCGGCACGGTCGAAGTGCAGGGCGTGACGCGCCTGCATGGCATCGATTACCGCCCCGGCACCATGACGCTGATCGGTGTGACGGACGAGCAGGCCATCGTGACCATCGATCCGGCCACCGGCGCCACCACCGCGCTGTCCACTATGAACACCAAGATGGATATCGCAGAGGGCGCCACGGTCATCGTTGACGTCAACCCGGCGGCGGACCGCCTGCGCTTCATGTCGGGCAGCACCAACCATCGGGTCAACATGGACACCGGCGAAGTGACGGTGGACGGCGCGCTGAACTGGGACGGCGCCGATGCCAATGCCACGGCCGCGCTGAACGTGGGGGCAACCGCCTATTCCAACAGCTATGGCAAGCCGGAAAAGACCGCGATGTATAACATCGACACGGGCCTGTCGGCGCTGTTGCAACAGACCGCGCCGAATGACGGCACGAATGCCAGCATCGGCCAGCTTGGCGCGACGGTTGAAGGCCCGGTCGCCTTTGACATCGCCACCAGCGCCGATGGCACCAACACCGCCTGGTTGGTGGCCAATGGCGGGCTGCACACGGTTGACCTTGCCACCGGCGCTGTCACCGGCACCTGGGAGTTGAAGGGCAGCGCGGATCCGATCCGCGACCTGACCGTTCTGCCCGCGATGTAAGCCCGTGATGTAGGATGGAACACGGGATCAGGCAGGGGATTTGTGCCTGGTCCCGTCGCGCCCGGCCGAACTCCGCGGCCGGGCGCACTTTTGTGCAAGGGTGCGGTCAGCGCAGCCGCGGAATGGCAGGTGCGGCCGTCGCCGCCACGAACTGCGCAATGCGGGCCGGGTCCTTGACCCCCGGCGCGCTTTCCACCCCGGACGAGACATCGACCTGCCGTGCATTGGTCAGCCGGATCGCCTCGGCCACATTGGCGGGCGTAAGCCCCCCGGCCAGCATCCACGGCCGCAGCCAGCGGCGCTGCGCCACCAGCCGCCAATCAAAGGAAAGCCCGTTCCCCCCCGGAAGCACCGCCGATTTCGGCGGCTTGGCATCGACCAAAATCTGATCCGCGACAAGGCTGTAATCCAGCACCGCCGCCAGATCGCCCTCATCGGCCACGCCCACCGCCTTCATCACCGGCAGGCCATAGCGGGCGCGGATCTCGGCCACGCGGTCGGGCGTTTCATGGCCATGCAGTTGCAGCATATCGAGCGGCATCGCCTCGGTGATCTCGTCCAGCGTGGCGTTGTCGGCATCCACCACCAGCGCCACCTTGGCCAGTCCCACCGGGGCGGCCAGCGCAAGGCTGCGCGCCTGGGCGATGGTCAGGTGCCGGGGGCTTTTGGGAAAGAACACAAAGCCCGCATAAGCGGCCCCCGCCGCGGCCACGGCCGCAACATCCTCGACGGTCCGCAGACCGCAGATCTTGACCCTGATCTCTGCCATCTGCCGTCAGCCAGCCTTGCGCCGGTCCAGCAGCGCCAGCACGTCATCCTTCTGTTCGGGCTTGGTGTCGCGCATGACCGCCAACTCCCGCTCCAGCTTTGACACCTCGCGCGCCTTGGTGCTGGCCTCGGCCCGGTATTTGTGTTCGCGCAGCCATTCCCAGACAAAGCCGATCAGGACACCGGCGATGATGCTGGCAAAGATCACCGCATAAAGCGGCAGATCGATCTGCCAGCCAAAGCCGAGCAAGGCCGCGACATTATCGGGCAGCGCCTGCAAGGTGACAGTGTCGCGATTGGCAAGTGCCACCGTCAACAGGCTGATGCCCAGAAGGCCCAAAAGCACATAGCGCAGATAGCGGATCATGGTCGCCCTCTCCTTGGCAAGCTGCGGGCAATATCGGCCCATGCGCCGTCAGGTGCAAGCCTTTGACGCGCCCCGCCCTTAGCCCTTGCCGTTCAGGCGGTCGCGCAACAGTTTGCCAGTCTTGAAAAAGGGAACCTTCTTGTCCTCGACCTCGACCGCCTCGCCGGTGCGGGGGTTGCGGCCCACACGGGCATCGCGCGCCTTGACCGAAAAGGCACCGAAGCCGCGCAGCTCCACCCGGTCGCCCTTGGCCAAAGCCTCGATGATTTCTTCAAAGACAGTGTTCACGATGCGCTCCACATGGCGCTGCGTCAGATGCGGATTCTCATCCGCAATTTTCTGGATCAGTTCCGAACGGATCATCCGAAGTGTCCCCCCTGTGGTCGGTTCGCCCTCTGGCCTCGCATCGAACGGCCGCCACGCGTGTTTATTGTGCCTCGACTATAGGCAAAAAAATCGGTGCCACACAAACGAAAAGGCTGGAATCCCCGGAGCATAAGAAAAGGCCCCACCTTTCGATGGGGCCTTTCGTGAACAATCGGGCAGATCGCCTTAGTTCTTGTCGCCTTTCAGAGCCGCGCCAAGGATATCCCCCAGCGACGCACCCGAATCGGACGAGCCATACTGCTCAACCGCTTCTTTCTCCTCGGCGATCTCGCGCGCCTTGATCGACAGGCCCAGACGGCGGGTCTTGGGGTCGATGTTCGTCACGCGGACGTCAACCTTGTCACCGATCTGGAACCGCTCGGGGCGCTGGTCGCCACGATCGCGGGACAGGTCGCTGCGGCGGATGAACGACTTGGCGCCGTTGTATTCCACCTCGATGCCGCCATCCTCGATCGCGGTCACTTCGACCGTGATGACCGAGCCGCGCTTCACGCCGTCCACCGCATCGGTGAAGGTGTCTTCGCCCAAAGCCTTGATCGACAGCGAGATACGTTCCTTCTCGACGTCAACCTCGGACACCGAGGCCTTGACCACATCGCCCTTGCGATAGTTGGCAATCGCGTCTTCGCCGCGCTGGTCCCACGACAGGTCGGACAGGTGAACCATGCCGTCGATGTCGTTTTCAAGACCAATGAACAGACCGAATTCGGTGATGTTCTTGACTTCGCCTTCGATGACCGACCCAACCGGGTTGTTTTCGGCAAAGACTTCCCACGGGTTGCGCTGGGTCTGCTTGAGGCCGAGCGACACGCGACGCTTGGCGCTGTCGATTTCCAGAACCATGACGTCCACTTCCTGGCTGGTCGAGACGATCTTGCCGGGGTGGACGTTCTTCTTGGTCCAGGACATTTCGGAGACGTGGACCAGACCTTCGACACCGGCTTCCAGTTCCACGAAGGCGCCGTAATCGGTGATGTTGGTCACGCGGCCCTTGTGGACCGAGTTCAGCGGATAGGCACGCTCGACCGCATCCCACGGATCTTCCTGAAGCTGCTTCATGCCCAGGCTGATGCGGTGGGTTTCCTTGTTGATCTTGATGACCTGCACTTTGACAGTCTCACCAATGGCAAGGATTTCCGACGGTGACAGTCTCACCAATGGCAAGGATTTCCGACGGGTGGTTCACACGGCGCCAGGCCATGTCGGTCACGTGCAGCAGGCCGTCCACGCCGCCCAGATCGACGAAGGCACCGTATTCGGTGATGTTCTTGACCACACCATCCACGGTCTGACCTTCGGTCAGGTTGCCGATGACTTCGGCGCGCTGTTCGGCACGCGATTCTTCCAGGATTGCGCGGCGCGAGACAACGATGTTGCCACGGCGACGGTCCATCTTCAGGATCTGGAACGGCTGCTTCAGACCCATCAGCGGGCCCGCGTCGCGCACCGGGCGGACGTCAACCTGGCTGCCGGGAAGGAAGGCAACAGCGCCACCCAGATCCACGGTGAAGCCACCCTTGACGCGGCCAAAGATCGCGCCATCGACGCGGGTTTCGGCGGCATAGGCTTTTTCCAGACGATCCCAGGCTTCTTCGCGCTTGGCTTTTTCACGGCTGATCTGGGCTTCACCACGGGCATTTTCCACGCGGTCCAGATAAACCTCGACTTCGTCGCCGACCTTGATGTCGGGCTGCTCGCCGGGGTTTGCGAATTCTTTCAGATCGATGCGGCCTTCCATCTTGTAGCCGACGTCGATGATGGCCTGGCCCGCTTCGATCGCGATGACCTTGCCTTTGACAACCGAACCCTCCTCGGGGGTGTCAATCTCGAAGCTCTCTTTCAAAAGGGCTTCGAAGTCTTCCATGGTAGCTTTAGCGCACATATGCAGTTCGTCCTTTTCGTGGTTTTCTGGCCTTGCGGTTGGCTCCGCCGGTCTTTGATCGCCTGAACCCTTATGGCACGAGGCCGCGCAACGCGGCCCGGCCCTGTCTCAGGATGGGCGGCCTATAGCCCGTCCCGCCCTTGCTGACAAGGCTTTGCGCACCCCCGCGCCGTGCAAAAAGGGCGCGACAGCGGCTGCGTCGCGCCCTTGGCAAGGGCCGGGTGCCCTTGGCGGGGGTATCTGGCACAGGGGCAGGCGGCGGACCACACCAGAGCGGATGGGCCCGGCCTGCAAAGGTCATGCCACCTGTTTGACCAGTTCGGCCAGCGGCTTGCGCACCTTCTTCTGACCCAAAAGCCAATCGCCCTCTGCCGCACGATAGCCCAGCGGCAACAGCGTCACCGACCGCAGGCCACGGTCGCGCAGGCCAAGGATTTCGTCCACCTGCGCCGGGTCGAACCCTTCCATCGGGGTCGAGTCCACTTCCTCGAAGGCTGCCGCCGTCACCGCGATGCCAAAGGCGATATAGGCCTGACGGGCCGCATGCTGGTGGTTTTCCTCGGCGGTGCGGGGCAGATACATCGCTTTCAGACGGTCATAATAGCCGGTCAGCGCCTCGGTCACGCCACCGCGCTGGCGCCCGGTTTCCGCAACCACCGCATCGATGCGCTCCTCGGTGTAATTGTCCCAGGCGGCGAACACCAGAACATGGCTGCCGTCGGTGATCTGGGCCTGATCATAGGCGGCGGCGCGCAGCTTGGCCTTGACCTCGGGGTTGGTGACAACGATCACTTCGAAAGGCTGAAGCCCGCTCGACGTGGGGGCAAGCTGCATCGCCTCCAGAATGCGATCCACCTTTTCCTGCGGGACGACCTTTGCAGGGTCCATTTTCTTGGTGGCATAGCGCCAGTTCAGTTTTTCGTTCAGCATCATGGTCATCCTTGGACAAACAGGGCGCGCCCGCCATGGGCGCGGATCAAAGCTCTTGACCGTTAAGGTAGGCGCCCTTGACGCAATGCAAAAGTGCAGGGCCGCACAGTGGCTGTTCGGCAAAGCCGGCGCGCGCCTGTGCAGGCCTAGGCCAGACGCGACCGCACCAGATCCAGCACCCGCGCGATCGCCTGATCCACCGGCAGATCAGACGTGTCGAGCAAGACCGCGTCGGGTGCAGGGCGCAGCGGCGCGTCGGCCCGGCCCATGTCGCGCGCGTCGCGCTCCCTCACCTGGGCCAGCACCTGCGCCTCGTCGCCCCCAAGCTCCAGCCAGCGCCGATGCGCCCGAACCGGCGCACTTGCCGTCACGAACAGCTTCACCTCGGCTTCGGGACAGATCACCGTGCCAATGTCGCGCCCGTCCAGCACCGCGCCGCCCTCGCGTCTGGCAAAGCGGCGCTGAAACTCCAGCAGCGCCGCCCGCACCTGCGGGATCGCGGCCACCCGGCTTGCGGCCTGCCCTGCCTCAAGCGTGCGCAGGTCGTCGCGGGCCAGATCCTCGGCGCTCAGGCTTTGCGCCGCCGCCACCGGGTCGCCGCCCCGCACCCCGACGGCGCGATACAACACCCCGGTGTCCAGATGCGCAAAACCGAAAGCCTCGGCCACGGCGCGGCCAATCGTGCCCTTGCCCGCTGCCGCAGGCCCGTCGATGGCAACCGTGAACTTCATGATCTCACCTTTCGCAAAGCCCCGGGACAGGCCGCCTCAGCCGCGCCGGATCGCCCCGCCGAGGCCGTTCATCAACCCCTCGAAGATCGGGAAAGAGGTCACGATCGGGCTGGCATCATCGACCGAGATCGCCGCCTTCGACGCCATGCCCGCCACAAGGAAGGACATCGCGATCCTGTGGTCAAGATGGGTGGCACAGGTGGCCCCGCCCGGCATACCCCCCGGCCCCATGCCATGCACGATCAGCGTATCCTCGTCTTCCTCGACCCGCACGCCGCAGGCCTCCAGCCCGCGCGCCATCGCATCGATCCGGTCAGATTCCTTGACGCGCAGCTCCTTGACCCCGCGCATCACCGTCTTGCCGGTGGCAAAGGCCGCGACCACCGACAGGATCGGGTATTCGTCGATCATCGAGGGCGCCCGCTCGGGCGGCACCTCGATGCCCTGCATCGCGCCCGAAAAGCGCACACGCAGATCGGCCACCGGCTCGCCGCCTTCCTCGCGCGGGTTCTGGAACTCGATCTGCGCGCCCATTTCGACCAGCGTCAGATACAGCCCGTTGCGCGTCAGATTCTGGCTGACCCCCGGCACAAGGATGTCCGACCCTTCGACGATCAGCGCCGCACAGGTCGGAAACGCCGCCGAGGACGGGTCACGCGGCACCGCCACACTTTGCGGGCGCAGCTCTGGCCGACCCTGAAGCGTGATGACATGCCCCTCGGCGGTTTTCTCGACGCTCAGCTTCGCGCCAAAGCCCAAGAGCATCCGCTCGGAATGGTCGCGCGTCGGCTCGCGCTCGATCACCACCGTCTCGCCGGGCGCGTTCAGCCCCGCCAGCAGGATCGCCGATTTCACCTGCGCGCTGGCGACTGGCAGTGCATAGCGCACCGGAACCGGGTTCGCGGCGCCAACCACCGTCATCGGCAGGCGCCCGCCCTTGCGGCCATAGGCCTGCGCGCCAAACAGGCTCAGCGGGTCGGTCACGCGGCCCATCGGGCGCTTGCGCAAGGATGCGTCCCCGGTAAAGGTCGCGGTCATCGGCGTCGTGGCCATGGTGCCCATGATCAGCCGCACCCCGGTGCCCGAATTGCCGCAATCGATCACGTCAGAGGGTTCGGTGAACCCGCCCACACCCACGCCATGCACCGACCATGCCCCCGGCCCGTGCTGCGTCACCTCGGCCCCGAAGGCGCGCATCGCGCGGGCGGTGTCCAGCACATCCTGCCCTTCCAGCAAGCCGGTGATCCGCGTCTCGCCCACCGCCATCGCGCCAAAGATCAGCGCCCGGTGCGAGATGGATTTATCGCCCGGCACGGCGGCGGTGCCGGTCAGCGGCCCGCTTTTGCCAGAGGTCATCGGTTGCGCTTCGACGTGGCCAGACATCGTCTTCTCCCGTAAGTGGACCGGGGCGTGATACCGCAGCCGGGCGCGGTGGTCCATGGGGGGTTGATGTCGCCGCACCACGTTACATATCGAAGCCCATGAAGCGCCGCACATTTTTCAAGGGAGCCGCCCTGCTCGCCGCCCTCGGGATCGGTGGGGGCGGTGCTGCCATGGTCCATTCCTCGTCTCGCAACCGCTATTATTCCGGTCCGGTTTCGGATCATTTCGACGGCCTGCGGTTTTTCAACCCCGGCGGCAGCGCGCCGCGCGGCTTTGGCGATCTGCTGAAATGGCAATGGGGCGGCGGGCGCGCGGTCTGGCCCGAACAGGTGCCGGTGGCCCAAACCCGGCCCGCGGCGCAGGTGTCAGACCTGACCATCACCATGGTCGGCCATGCGACGATGCTGATCCAGATCGCGGGGCTGAACCTGCTGACCGATCCGGTCTGGTCGGATCGTGCCAGCCCGCTTTCCTTTGCCGGGCCAAGGCGGGTGGCGGCCCCCGGCATTGCCTTTGGCGATCTGCCCCGGATCGACGCGGTGCTGATCAGCCACAATCACTATGACCATCTCGACCTCGCCACGCTTGCCGATCTGCACCGCACTCATGCGCCGCAGATCATCACGCCCTTGGGCAATGACGCAATCGTGCGCAGCGCCCTGCCAGAGGCGCGGATCACCGCCGCCGATTGGGGCGATGCGGTGCCGTTCGGCGCGCTGACCGTGCATCTGGAACCCTGCCACCACTGGTCGGCGCGCGGGATGGGCGACCGGTCGATGGCGCTTTGGGCGGCCTTTGTGATCGAGGGGCCGACCGGCAAGGTGCTGCATATCGGCGACACCGGCTTTGACAAGGGCCGCCCTTACCGCGATCTGCCCGCCCGGCACGGTGCCTTGCGCGCCGCCATCCTGCCGATCGGCGCCTATGAGCCGCGCTGGTTCATGCAAGACCAGCACCAGAACCCCGCCGAAGCGGTCGAGGGGTTTCGCCTGTGCGGGGCGTCCTATGCCATCGGCCATCACTGGGGCACGTTCCAACTGACCAACGAGCCGCGCGAGGCCCCTCCCGAGGCGTTGCGCGCAGCCCTTGCGGCGCAATCGGTCGATCCGGCGCGGTTTCGCGCCCTGGCCCCCGGCGAGGCCTGGGCGATTCCGGCGGCCTAACCCGCGCGCCTGAACGTCAGATAATGCGGGCTGCGCCCTTCGCGCAGTGCCTTTTGTTCATAGCGGGTCGAAAGCCAATCGTCCCAAGCCGCGCCCTGCCCGGTCTGCGAGATCAACGCGAACCCCGCCTGCGGCACTTCTTCCAGCGTCTGGCGCACATAATCGGGAATGTCGGTCGCAACGCGGAATTCGGCGCCCGGCTTCATCACCCGCGCCAGCAACGTGAGATACCCCGGGGTCACAAAACGGCGGCGATGGTGGCGCGCCTTGGGCCAAGGATCGGGATAGTTCAGGAACACTTTGTCCACCGACGCCTCTGGCAGCACATCAAACAGATCGCGCACATCGCCGGGGTGAATGGTCAGATTCGTCACGCCCGCCTGCCGGATCTTGCCAAGCAGCATGGCGATGCCGTTCACGAAAGGCTCGCAGCCGATCAGCCCGACCTCGGGATAGCGCGCCGCCATATGCACCAGATGCTCGCCACCGCCAAAACCGACCTCGACCCAGATCGGGCGCGGGCTGGCAAAGATCGTGGACAGGTCCAGGGGCGCACGCGACGGGTTTTCCCAGGCCGCCACATTGCGCAGCCGCAGGCTTTCCAGATCGCGGGCCAGATAATCCTTCTGACTGGCCCGCAGGGTCTTGCCATGCACACGGCCATAGAAATTGCGGCGTTCCGGGCTTTCGGCCATGCGTCCTGATCCTGCTTGCGGTGGTGTCGCGCGTCTTGTCAGGCCGGGCGGATCGGGTCAAGGGGCCGATGGGCCATCCCCGCATCCAAGGCTCAGTCCTGCCCCGGTGCATTGGGATCGAAGGGCGTGCCCTCTGGCGGCGGGCTTTCGATGACGGGTGCCGCGTCCTTTGCATCGAAACTGCGGCGCAGCATGTCGCGTTCCAGCCAGATCAGATAGCCGATCAGTTCCGGCATCGAAGGGTTTGACCGTTCGATGTGCAGCTTCGCCTCGCGCATCCCGGCGGTCAGGACAGCGGCTGGCAAGACCTCCGTCAGGCTGCGGATCGGGGCCTTGCTCAGCTCCCACCTCGGCCCGCCCAGCCAGACGGCGGCGAACATCACCTTGGCGCGACGCGGCTCTGTGCCGCCCACGATCAATGAGTCGTAAAACACGCGGTGCGTTTCCTGCCAGGTCCGCGACTGATAGACCTCGCCATCCTCGTTGCCGATGCCGCAAAACGCATCATGCACGGCCGCCGCATTGACGAATTCGCGCGATGTCGGATTGCCGACGATCGGGATGAACAGCGTGGGGATCGAGGCGCCATCCGTCAGCGTGCGCCGCGGCGCGACCCAGGCGCGACCATTGCCATCCACAAATTCCAGCGGCTCGGCGATCGGACGAAACTCCAGCGGGCGGCCGACAAGCCGGATCACCCTATCCTCCAGCCGCACCGGAGAATTGCGGAAATAGCAGGCCGAAGACCTGTCCATCACGCCCAGACATTCCTTGGACGAGGCCGCGATCCGCGTCGCCGACATCTCTCCCGGTGCCGGAACGCAAGCCCCCAGAACCAAAAGTGCAAGCGTCAGAACGCAACGCACGGGAAAGAACATCGACGGACCCTTTCGCAGGTTCAGGCCTTGGGCTTGGGGCAAAGCGGCGCGCGACCTATCGCAAGGCGCGCGCCGCAACCGGGCTTAGACGGCCTTCTTCAAGGCCTCGATCAGATCGGTCTTTTCCCAGCTGAAGCCGCCATCCGCCTCGGGCGCACGGCCAAAGTGACCATAGGCGCTGGTGCGGGCATAGATCGGCTTGTTCAGCCCCAGATGCGTGCGGATGCCGCGCGGGGTCAGGTCCATGCACTCGGCCACGGCCTTTTCGATCCGCGCCGCATCGACCTGCCCGGTGCCATGCGTATCGACATAGATCGACAGGGGCTTGGCGACACCAATCGCATAGCTGACCTGCAAGGTGCAGCGATCGGCAAGCCCCGCCGCCACCACATTCTTGGCCAGATAGCGCGCGGCATAGGCGGCCGAACGGTCAACCTTGGTCGGGTCCTTGCCGGAAAATGCGCCGCCGCCGTGCGGGGCCGCGCCGCCATAGGTGTCCACGATAATCTTGCGCCCCGTCAGGCCCGCATCACCATCCGGCCCACCGATCACAAAGGTGCCGGTCGGGTTGACCCACCATTCGGTCGCCTCCGAGATCCAGCCCGACGGCAGGATTTCTCGGATATACGGCTCGACAATCCCGCGGATATCGTCCGAGGTCTGGCTTTCATGGGCGTGCTGGGTGGACAACACGATCGAGGTGACTTCGACCGGCTTGCCATCCTCATAGCGCAGCGACAACTGCGACTTGGCATCAGGCCCCAGCGTCGGCTCCTTGCCCGATTTGCGCACTTCGGCCAGACGGCGCAGAATGGCATGGGCATACTGGATCGGGGCGGGCATCAACTCGGGTGTCTCGCGGCAGGCATAGCCGAACATGATGCCCTGATCGCCCGCGCCGTCCTTGTCCACACCCTGCGCGATATGGGCGGATTGCCCGTGCAGGTAATTCTGGACACTCAGGGTGTTCCAATGGAACGCGTCCTGCTCATAGCCGATATCCTTGACGCAATCGCGCACGATGCCTTCGACGCGGCCAAGAAGATCATCGGTCGCTGCCTTCGTGGACAGCCCCACCTCTCCGCCCACCACGACACGGTTGGTCGTGGCAAAGGTTTCGCAGGCAACCCGCGCATGGGGTTCTTCGGTCAGAAATGCATCAAGTATTGCATCCGACACACGGTCACAGACCTTGTCCGGATGCCCCTCGGAAACGGATTCCGAGGTGAAAACGTAATTCTTGCGGCTCATGGGTAGTGCTCCAATTGGGTTATCCCTGCCACGCCAGGAAGCCGTTGTGACAGTTCACCTTGGTGCCTAGTGCCAATGCACAAAGGCGTCAAGCGACACGCGCTGTTCGCCGCCGCAACCCCAGCGCAAAAAGCACGATCACCGCCAAACCTGCCGGAATTTCGCCCAAAACCACATAGGGCGGGGCCGGTAGGGCCCCCGGGATGACCGGCACATCCAGATGACCCACCTGACCAAAGGGCAGGCGCTGCACCACGCGCCCGCGTGCATCAATCACCGCGGTGACGCCGGTATTGGCCACCCGCACCAGCGGCAGGCCCATTTCGATCGCCCGGAGCCGCGCCTGTTCGAAATGCTGGAACGGCCCGGTCAAGGTGCCGAACCACGCGTCATTGGTGATCTGCAACATCCAGTCGGGCCGCTCGGGCGCGCCGCGCGGGATCTGCGGGAACACCGCCTCATAGCAGATCAGCGGCAAGACCCGGCCCAGCACCGGCCCAAGGTCAAGCACCTGCGGCCCGCTGCCCGCAGAATAGCCATTGCCGACCTGCGCCGCAAAGGCCCCGATGCCGAACCAGTCCTGAAGCAGATCGCCCATCGGCATGTATTCGCCAAAGGGCACCAGATGAAACTTGTCATAAGTGGCGCGCAGCGCGCCCTCGCCCTCCAGCACGCGCAGGCTGTTCCAGCCCCTGTCGCCCTCGACCCGCTGGATGCCGATGGCCACGGTGTTGCCGCCTGATGCCGCGGTGATCAGCGGCGCCACCTCGGGCGAATATTCCAGCAGATAGGGCACCGAGGTTTCGGGCCAGATCGTCAGATCGGCGGGCGTGCCGGTGGCGGTCAGATCAAGCTGACGCTGAAACAGCACGCGCGCCTGATCGGGGTCCCATTTCAGATGCTGTTCGGCATTGGGCTGCACCAGCCGCAGGCTTGCCGCGCGCCCCTCGGGCAAGGGCTGACCCAGCGCCCAATAGCCGAAGGCCGTGCCCGCCAGCAGGATCAGACCCGTCGCCGCGCCCCCCCACAGCCGCGAGCACAGCGGCAAGGCGGCAAGCGCCACCGTCGCCACCGTCAGACCCGTCGCCCCGATCAGCGCGACGCTCTGCACCAGCGGCCAGTCGTGCCACATGTGCCCGATCAGCGCCCAGGGAAAGCCGGTCAGGACAAAGCCGCGCAGCACCTCTACCGCGCCAAGTCCGGCCGCAAGCGCGAAGATCCGCCCCGGCACACAGGCCGCAAAAGCCGCCGCCGCCGACCAGAACAACCCAAAGCCGAACGCCATCAGCACCACGGCAAAGGGCGCCATCCAGCCATAGACCCAAGGATCGACGAAAAACGGCGAAACGATCCAGGTCAAAGACGCCCCAAAATACCCCGCGCCGACCAAAAGCCCGGCCCAGGCCGCGCCCGGGGCCGTGGCCGGGCGCAGCATCCGCGCCATGGCCCAGATCAGCGCCGGGAAGGCCAGATACCAAGCGGAAAGCGGGGCCTGTCCCAAGGCAATCGCCGCCCCGGCCAGAACATCAAGCGCGACCTCCCGCCGTGGAGGGGCCGCGCCGAACACGCGCCTGCGCAGGGTCAAGGAAGTGCCTTCTCCAGCGCGGCGGCGGCGGCGGCGCCAGTGTCAGCCACCGGGTCTGGCAGACTGCCCGGCAAGCGCACGCGAAGCCGCTTGATCCGGCGCGGATCGGCATCGACCACCTCGAACTCGGCCCCCGATTCATGCGGCACGATTTCGCCCCGCGCCGGCACGCGACCTATGCGCAGGAACACCAGACCGCCCAGCGTGTCGATTTCCTCGTCATCTTCGCCATTGCGCAGCCGCATGCCGATGGCGGCCTCGAACTCCTCCAGCGGGGCGGTGGACTGGGCCAGGAAGACCCCGGGCTTTTCCTCTTTCCACAACAGCCCCTCGTCCTCGTCATGCTCATCCTCGATCTCGCCGATCACGGTTTCGATCAGGTCCTCGATGGTGACAAGCCCGTCAACCCCGCCATATTCATCGATGACAAGCGCCATATGCACCCGTTCGCGCTGCATCTTTTGCAGCAGCACGCCGACGGGCATCGAGGGGGGCGCGTAAAGCAGCGGGCGCAGGAGTTTGCGCAGCGAAAACCGGCCGGTGCTGCCAAAGCCGTGCTGCAAAGCAAGATCCTTGAGCAGGACAAGACCCTGCGGATGATCCAGCGTGCCCTTGTAGACCGGCAGGCGGGAAAACCCCTGTTCGCGGAACATCTCGACCAGCTCGTCGCGACCGATGTCGATGGGAACGGCGGCAATATCAACCTTGGGGATGGCAACATCATCCACCCGCAACCGCCGCAGGTTGCCCAGCCCCGGAACCGAGGCGGTGCCCGCAGCCGCAACAGGAAGCACATCGGCGGATTTGCCACCAGACTGGCTGTCCGCCCCCGAAAATGCCCCGAACAAGCGCCCTAACAAACCGCGACTTGAAGGTTGGCCATCTTCGGCCTTCATACCCGACGGCGCGCCCTGCGCCGCCATAGACCCATCGTTGCTACTGCCCATCGATCCTTTTCCCAAAATCACCCTGTCAGGGGGTGCGCTTCAATATGGGTCATCAACCCCCAGGGTGGCAAGTATCACCACCTCGTGTTTTTCCATCAGCTCTGCATCAGTATCATGAAGGTGGTCATAGCCCAGCAGATGCAAGAAACCATGAACGATCAAATGTGTCACATGATCCGTCGCAGATTTGCCCGCCTCGGCGGCTTCGCGCAAACAGGTGTCATAGGCGATGGCGATATCGCCCAGTTCCTCGGGCTGATCGGGCAGACCGGGCGCGGGGCGGTCCGGCTCCGCGCCCGGCTCCTCGGGCGCGCGCTCCTCGGACGGCCAGCTCAGCACATTGGTCGGCTGCGGCTTGCCGCGAAAATCGGCGTTGAGCGCGGCGATGCGGGCATCGTCGCAGCCCATGAGGCAAAACGTGAAGCCGGTCTGCGGCAGGCCAAGGTGGCGCAGCGCGGCGCCCACCGCCCGCTCGGCCAGCGGGCCAAGCGACAGTGCCTCCCAGCGGGGGTCTTCGATGATGCAGTCAACCAGCGGTTCCATCCGCGCGCCCTAGCGCAGGCAAGGCGGTCTGGCAAGACAAACCGCCGTGCCCGCGCCGCGCCAGACCGCAGAGCGCGGGACAAAAGCCCGCAAGCCCCGCCCCCGCGCCTGCTGCGCCAAACCCCGGCGCCCGGTCAGGCGCCGGTCTGCGGCGCCTCGTCGGCCTCATAGGCTTCGATGATGCGAGCCACCAGCGGGTGGCGCACCACGTCTTTCGAGGTGAAATAGTTGAACGTCACCCCCCGCACGCCCTTCAGGATACGTTCGGCATCGGCCAGCCCCGACGGCATCCCGCGCGGCAAATCCACCTGCGTGCGGTCCCCGGTGATGACCATGCGGCTGCCCTGCCCCAAACGGGTCAGGAACATCTTCATCTGCATGGTCGTCGCGTTCTGCGCCTCATCCAGCACGACAAAGGCATTCGAAAGCGTGCGCCCGCGCATGAAGGCCAAGGGCGCGATCTCGATCCGCTTTTCCTCCATCAGCTTTTGCACCTGCTTAGCGGGCAGAAAATCGTTCAGCGCGTCATAGAGCGGCTGCATGTAGGGATCGACCTTTTCCTTCATATCGCCGGGCAGGAAGCCAAGCCTTTCGCCCGCCTCGACCGCCGGGCGGCTCAGGATGATCTTCTCCACCGCCCCCGAGATCAGCATTGTGACACCCACCGCCACCGCAAGATAGGTCTTGCCGGTGCCCGCAGGACCGATGCCAAAGCCAAGCTCGTTCTGGAACAGGTTGGCGACATAGGCTTTCTGCGCCTCGGTCCGTGGTTCGATCGGCTTCTTGCGGGTGCGGATTTCCATGCCGGGGTTGAACAGTTCGATCTGCTCGCCCTCTGCGGTCAGGCTGGCCTGCCCCAGGCGCATCGCGCCATCGATATCCCCCGCAGCCACGGTGCGGCCGGATTCGAGGCGGGCATAGAGGCTGCGCAGCACCGCCGCCGCCTGCTCTCGCGCGCCCTTGTCCCCGATGACGGCAAGGCGATTGCCCCGCCGCAGGATATGAACCCCCATCTGATGTTCCACCTGCGCCAGATTGCGGTCGAATTCGCCGCACAGATCAATCAGCAAACGGTTGTCGGGGAATTCGAGAACAGATTCGATCACATCCTCGGGTTTGGTCGGGGGGGTCAGCGCGCTGATGCCCAATGAGGTCTCCTTTATCTAGGGCCTGTATCCATGGTGCGCTGCGTCACATGATCTGGCAAGCACCGATTTAGGATGTGACGCAGTTTATGCGCCCCTGCCGCACGGAAATGTGACAGTCGCCCAAAACGCAGGCACAGCGCCGATGCGGCATCGGCCGGGGCCTGCCCGCCCGCGCACAGCAAAAGAGGCCGCAGTCGCCCGCGGCCTCTGTCTGCTGTTCGGGTCTGCCGCTGTCAGTTGCCGCGGCGCACCACCGTGCGGATGCCGGGGCCAGAGGCGCGATCGCCGATGCCTTCGGTTCCGGTCTGATAGTTGCGCAGCACCGTGCCCGGCGGATACCGGTTGTTGCACACCGGCAGGCCCGACACCGGATCATACCGCGGGGTGGAATAACCTTCCAACCCGTCGTCCATGATCCAGTTCTGGCAGCCATCGGGGTCATAGGCGATGGCGGCGACTCCATTGCGCAGCACGCCCGTGTCGCGGCCCTGATCCTGCCCGGTTGCGATGATCGAATCGGCCCCGCGATACCGCTCGGTTCCCTCGAAACTTTCGGTGACACAGCCGCTCAACATCATGGCGGCCACAACTGCGGTGATTTTGACGGAATTCTTCATGCTGATCACCACCGGTAGCAGACGATTTCAACGCGCCGGTTCTGCTGCATCCCTGCGGCAGTCGCGTTCGAGGCGACGGGCTGACGCTCGCCAAACCCGATTTCGCGTTCCACATGCGCGCCAACGGACCGTGCGACATTCGCCACGGCGGCCGCGCGGCGATCGGACAGGCGCATGTTGTATTCATCCGATGCGCGGCTGTCGGTATGGCCGTAAATGGCATAGCCGAACGCACCGGCCGACTGGAAGAACGACTGAAGCCGGGCACGGCCATGCGCGGTCAACTGGGCGCTGTCCGTCGCAAACAGCTGATCGGTGTTTTCCACCAGACAGGTGTTGCGCTTGAGGCAGACAGGTTTGCCGGTCTGCGGGTTGCGGCGAGGCACCATATAGCCTTCCAGACCGCCATCCGCCCACCAGTGCATGCACCCGTCGTCGTCGATCCACACACCCCATTCGATCTTCCCAGACACCTCGGGGGCACCTTGCGCCATGGCGGTTGTCGCACCCGACAAACCGACCGCGAGCGCCGCTCCCCCCAGGATCATCCGCAATGCTTTGGAAAAACGCTCCACAGCAGCAGCCCCCTTTATCATGACAATTACGAGCAGACTTATCTGAGCAGAATTGCAGTCGAGAAAAAGTGAAGTAAAGCGAAATCTGAATAATTCAGGGCATTTATGTGGTATTTCTTTGCCGCCCGGTCGCAACTGCTAGCGTCTGACGGGCCGATTGTTTCGCCGCCCAGAACAATCACAACCGCGCCCGTGGCCGTGCCGGATTCAGGAAATCTTGACTGCGGACAGCGAGTTGGCGGACGAAGCTAACACACGAACGCGCACCAGTTCGCCGATCCTGCCCGACGGATCGTTGACGTGCACGGCATGAAGATGGTCGGATTTCCCAACCATCTGGCCCGCTTGGCGCCCGGCCTTTTCGTAAAGCACCGTCACCTCCTGCCCCACCATCGCCTCTTGCCGCGCGCGCTGCTGGTCAAGGATCAGGGCCTGAAGCTCTTGCAGACGCGAATCCGCCACCTCGGGCGCCACAGCAGGCTTTTCCGCAGCGGGCGTGCCCGGACGGGGCGAGTATTTGAACGAATAGGACTGCCCATACCCGACACGGCGCACCAGATCGAGCGTATCGGCGAAATCGGCATCGCTCTCGCCCGGAAAGCCCACGATGAAATCCGACGAGAACAGGATGTCAGGCCGGGCCGCGCGGATACGGTCGATGATGCGGAAGTAATCCTCGCGCGTGTGCTTGCGGTTCATCGCCTTCAGAATGCGGTCAGACCCCGATTGCACCGGCAGATGCAGATAGGGCATCAGTTGCGGCACATCGCCATGCGCCGCGACAAGATCATCGTCCATATCGTTGGGATGGCTGGTCATATAGCGAATGCGCGCGAGGCCATCGATCTCGGCCAAGGCGCGGATCAGGCGGCCAAGGGTCCATGCCCCGCCCTGCCCCATCCCGTGATAGCCGTTCACATTCTGCCCCAGCAGGGAAATCTCGCGCACCCCGCGCGAGACAAGATCGCGCGCCTCGGTCAGGATACGGTCAACCGGGCGGCTGACCTCGGCCCCGCGGGTATAGGGGACGACGCAAAAGGCGCAGAACTTGTCACAGCCTTCCTGCACCGTCAGAAAGGCGCTTGGCCCGCGCAGCGCGCGCCGTTCGGGCAGGTGGTCGAACTTGTCCTCGGGCGGGAATTCGGTATCGACCTGCGGCCCGCTGCCCCGCACCAGCGCCGGCAGCCGGTGATAGGCCTGCGGGCCCACCACGATATCGACCAGCGGCATCCGGCGCTGGATCTCGGCCCCTTCGGCCTGTGCCACGCAGCCCGCCACGCCGATCTTCAGATCGGGCCTCGCGTCCTTGAGCGGGCGCAGCCGGCCAAGATCCGAAAACAGCTTTTCACTCGCCTTCTCGCGGATGTGACAGGTGTTGAGCAGGACCATGTCGGCCTCCTCGACCACTTCGGTCAGCGTGTAACCTTCGGCGCCCATGGCCTCGGCCATACGCTCGCTGTCATAGACATTCATCTGACAGCCATAGGTCTTTATGAACAGCTTCTTGGCGTCGGTCATGGCCCATCCTGCCGTGGATCAGCGCGCTTTCTACTGTGAACCGCGGCCAGACGCAACGCAACCAACCGCCCCGAGGGCGCGAAGGCCAACGCGAGGGCTTGCAATGCGCAGGGGCTTGATCGATTCTGCTGCCAGACAGGTCGCGGGGGATGCATGCGCTACAGCGGATTGGGCCAGTTTGTTGCAACCGCAAAGGCCAGCCTTGCCAAGGGGCCCGTCGCCCTGGTCATGGCCGAAGATGATGTCGAGGTGGCAAGCACCCTGCACCATTACAGGAAAGCGGGCTTCCCGGTGGTCCTGCTGCTGGCCCCGGCCGAAATCGATCTGGACGCCGAGGTCGAACAGGTCATCCACCGGATCGATCATGATGTGCATGCCGACGGCGCGCTGGTCGAAGCGGTCAACCGGATCATCGAGGCGGCGCCCGATATCTGGCTGTTTTACTGCTACAACGCCGAATATCTGTTTCACCCGTTTTGCGAAACGCGCAATATCCTCGAACTCATCGCCTTTCATACCGAGGAGCGGCGCGAGGCGCTGTTGACCTATGTCATCGACCTTTACGCGGGCGATCTGGGGCGTCATGCGAATGCGGTCTCGCTTGAAGATGCCCATCTGGACAAGTCGGGCTATTACGCCCTCGGGCGCCCGGACAGTGCAAACCACAACTATCCCAAAGAGCGGCAGCTTGATTTCTTTGGCGGGCTGCGCTGGCGGTTCGAGGAACATATTTCGCCACAGCGGCGCAAGATCGACCGCATTTGCCTGTTCAAGACCAAGCCGGGCCTGAAACTGCGCCCCGACTACACGCTGACGGACGAGGAAATGAACACCTATGCCTGTCCGTGGCACAACAATATCACCACGGCCCTGGTGTCCTTTCGCACCGCCAAGGCCCTGCGCAGCAACCCGGGCTCGCGCTTTGACATCCACGATTTCAAATGGCGAAACTCCGCTGCGTTTCAATGGCATAGCCAGCAGCTGATGGACCTCGGCCTGATGGAGCCCGGTCAGTGGTTCTGAAAAAGGCAAAGGCTGGCGAGGTGGCGGAAGCGGTGGGATTCGAACCCACGGTACGGTTCCCCGCACGCTAGTTTTCAAGACTAGAGCCTTAAACCACTCGGCCACACTTCCATGGGGTGTCGCTTAACCGGGCGGGGGGCAGAATTCAAGCGGGCACCTGCGGCTTTGGTCAACTGTGCGTGTCGATCCCTGCCGATCCGCGTGCTTGCCCTTTCCACGCAAGGGTCGGGCCGCTATGATGCCGCTGCAAATCAGGGTTTGCATCGGGCATCGTCCGTGTCATCACGACGCGGAACAGGGACATAATCGCAGGCTGAACCTGCGTCCATCGGGGGCTGGAATGGCACAGGCAAGGATCAGGTCACTTTTCCTGATGACGGTCGCAGGCACGGCATTGGCCGGCTGCGTCAATGGAAGCAATCCGTTTGCGGGGTCGGACGCGGCAGATCCGGCCACCCCGCCCGCCTCTACATCCACCCGTCTGGTGGACCGTGACGTCGAAGCGCCCGAGGTGTTCCAGACCCGGGACAAGGCCCTGTGGGATGGCCGCCCCTCGCTTGGCGGGGTCTGGGTCGCCTCCCCCGATGCAAAAGACCCCGAGCGTGTGATCATCCGCAACACCGCCAACGGCAAGTTCGTGATCGGTGCGCTGTTCCGGCGCGAGATCGAAAACCCCGGCCCAAAGCTGCAAATCTCGTCCGATGCGGCGGCAGCCTTGGGGATTCTGGCGGGTGCGCCGGCGGACGTAAGCGTGACGGCGCTGCGGCGCGAGGAAGCGCCCGTCACGACAGACGCGACCAAACCCATTCTCGACTCCTCCGAAGCGGTGGAAACGCAATCGCTTGATCCCATCGCCGGGGCCGCGGCGGCCATCGACCGGGCCGAGGCACGGCCCGCCGCCGCCACACCCGCAGCGCCTGTGGTCAATCCCGGCCCCGCGGCCGCGCCTTCGGCCCCCGCCGCCGCCCCCCCGGCGACACCCGCGGCCAGCGGCGGGCGCGCGATCCAGATCGGCATCTTCTCGGTCGAGGCCAATGCCACACGCGCGGCAGAGACGCTGCGCAAGGCGGGCCTGTCCGCCGATGTGCGGCGCGAACAAAGCCAGGGCAAGACGCTGTGGTCTGTCACCTCGCGCGGGGATGCCGCCACAATGACAAAGGTCAAGGGGCTTGGCTTCCCCGATGCCTATTTCCTGAAACGATAAACGACCGGAGGCTCCATGCGCGCCCTCATCCGCCCGGCCCTGACCCTGATCCTGCTGCTCTGCGCCGCCACCGCGCAGGCCTTCGAGACGCGGGCCACCGCGGCTTGGGTCTATGATGTCAGCACGCAGACGGTGCTGATGGACAAGAACGCCGATCAACCCCTGCCCCCCGCCAGCATGTCGAAGATCATGACGATCAACATGCTGTTCGAGGCGCTGCGCGATGGCCGTGTCACCATGGAAACCGCCTTCCCCGTGTCCTCGCGCGCGGCGGCGATGGGCGGCTCGACCATGTTCTTGCAGGAATCGGATCGCCCCACGGTGAATGACCTGATCCATGGCATGATCGTGAATTCCGGCAATGACGCCTGCGTTGTGGTGGCCGAAGGTCTGGCCGGGACCGAAGAAGCCTTTGCCGAACAGATGACCCAGCGCGCCCGTGCGCTTGGCATGCAAAGTTCGGTGTTCAAGAACTCCTCGGGTTGGCCAGCGGCCGGGCATGTCATGTCGATGCGCGACCTTGGCATCCTGGCCAAACGGCTGATCACCGAATTCCCCGAATATTACCCGATCTTTGCCGAAACCACCTTCAACTACAAGGACCGCGCCCCGGCCAATGCCACCAACCGCAACCCGCTTCTGGCGCTTGGTGTCGGGGCTGACGGGCTCAAGACCGGGCATACATCCGAGGCGGGCTATGGCCTTGTCGGATCGGCCGTGCAGGGCAACCGCCGGGTGATCTTTGTCATCACCGGGCTTGCAACCGAACGCGACCGCGCCGAGGAGGCAGAGCGTATCGTGTCCTGGGCGTTCCGCCAGTTTGCGGAAAAGACGCTGGTGAAGGCCGGGCAGCGCGTGGCCGATGCGCCGGTCTGGATGGGGGCGGCCGATAGCGTGGGTCTGGTTCCCGCCGCCGATGTGCGCCTGCTCGTGCCCGCGCTGGTTCAGGAAAGCGCAACCGCAGAGGTCGTCTTTACCAGCCCGCTGAAGGCGCCGCTGACCGCGGGCACCGAAGTCGGTGAGATGATCATTCACATCCCCGATCTTCCCGATGCCCGCGTGCCGCTGGTGGTCGAGGCCGATGTGGCCCATGGCGGTTTTGGCAAACGGCTGACCACCGCGATTGGGGCCCTTCGCGCGCGCTATCTCGACGGGCAGCCTGCCTCCTGATAAGCGGGGGCATGGCAGGATTTTTTATCAGTTTCGAAGGCATTGACGGGTCTGGCAAATCGACCCAAAGCCGCCTGTTGGCCGACAGCTTGCGCGCCCAAGGCCGCAGCGTCACCCAGACGCGCGAGCCGGGCGGCAGCGCCGGGGCCGAGGAAATCCGGCGGCTGGTGCTGGAAGGTGCCGTTGACCGCTGGTCGGCGGAAACCGAGATCCTGCTGTTCACCGCCGCCCGTCGTGACCATCTGGAAAAGACCATCCGCCCGGCGCTTGCGCGCGGCGATATCGTGATCACCGACCGTTTCGCCGACTCGACGCGCGTCTTTCAGGGCCTGACGCGCGGGGATCTGACCGGCACGGTCGATGCGTTGCACGATCTGATGATCGGGGTCGAACCGGACCTGACGCTGCTGATCGACCTTGACCCTGCCCTTGGCCTGTCGCGCGCCACCGCCCGCGCCGGGGCCGAAATGCGGTTCGAGGATATGGGTCTGGCGTTTCAGACCCGCGCGCGCGCCGGATTTCTGGACCTTGCCGCGCGCAAGGACCGCTTTCGCATCATCGATGGCACACCGCCCCCCGACCAGGTGGCGCAGGCGGTGCTGGACGCAACTCTGGCCGCGCTCCGGGCCCGCTGATGGCTGCCGCCGCCGACCTGCCCGAACCGGACCGGATCGAGGGTGCCCCCCACCCGCGCGAAACCCTGCGGCTGTTTGGCCATGATGGGGCCGAAAGCGCCTTTCTCAACGCCTATACCTCTGGCCGGTTGCACCATGGCTGGCTGATCACCGGGCCAAAGGGCGTGGGCAAGGCCACGCTTGCCTGGCGCATCGCGCGGTTTCTGCTGGCCACGCCGCCCGATGACGGCGGCATGTTCGCCGCCCCCCCGCGCGAAAACATGGACATCCCCGCCGATGCGCCTGTCGCGCGGCGGATGCTGCAACTGGCCGAACCGCGCCTGTTCCTGCTGCGGCGCGGGGCGAATGACAAGGAAACCGCCCTGTCCGCCGACATTCGCGTGGACGAGGTGCGCAAGATGAAGTCGTTCTTCGCCCTGTCCGCTGCCGATGGCGGGCGGCGTGTGGCGATCATCGATGCGGCCGATGATCTGAACACCGGGGCTGCCAATGCCCTGCTCAAGCTGCTGGAAGAACCGCCCGCCGATGTGACCTTTCTGGTCGTCGCCCATCAGCCGCACCGTTTGCTGCCCACCATCCGCTCGCGTTGCCGCGAACTTCGGCTGACGGCACTGGCACCCGAACCGCTCGCCCGTGCCCTCGAACAGGCGGGCGGCGCGGTGGAACCCGAGGAGATCGAGGCGCTGGGAGAGCTTGCCGGCGGATCGGTCGGCGAGGCGTTTCGCCTGACCAACCTTGACGGGCTGAAAACCTATGCCGCGATGATCCAGCTTTTTGCCACCCTGCCCCGGCTGGACCGCACCCGCGCGCTGGCGCTGGCAGAACTGGGGGCGGGCAAGGGGGCAGAGGAACGGTTCGATCTGATCGTCACCTTGCTCGATCTCTTTCTGGCGCGACTGGCCCGCGCAGGCACCCTGCGTCAGCTGCCGCCAGAGGCGGCCAAGGGCGAAAGCGATCTTTTCGCCCGTCTGGCCCCAAGCGAGCAGGCCGCGCGCGCTTGGGCCAATCTGGCGCAAACCCTGTCGTTGCGCGCACGACGTGGCAAGGCGGTCAACCTTGACCCTGCCGCCCTTCTGATGGATAGCTTGCTGAAAATCGACGAGACGGCGGCACAGCTCGCCCAGAGGTGAGCAAAATGACACCGCCCGAGATTGTTGACAGCCATTGCCACCTCGACTTTCCCGATTTCGAGGGCGAGTTGGATCAGATCATCGCCCGCGCCCATGCCGCAGGCGTGCGCCGCATGGTGACGATCTGCACCCGGATGGAAAACGAACCAAAGGTCCGCGCGTTGGCAGAGGCGCATGCGGGCGTGTTCTATGCCGCAGGCACCCATCCGATGCGCGCCGCCGAAGACCCGATGATCCGCGTGGAGCAATTGATCGCCTTCGCCCGGCACCCGAAATTCGTGGGCATCGGCGAAACGGGGCTCGATTATCACTACACGGCCGAGTCGAAATCGGTGCAGCAGCACAGTCTGCGCCTGCACATCACGGCGGCGCAGGAAACCGGCCTGCCGCTGATCATCCACGCCCGCGACGCCGATGCCGATATGGCCGCGATCCTGACCGAAGGGTTCAAGGAACGCCCCTATTCTTGCGTGATGCATTGCTTTTCCAGCGGCGCGGCGCTGGCGAAATCGGCGCTGGAGCTTGGGTTTTACCTGTCGATGTCGGGGATCGCGGCCTTTCCCAAAAGCCAAGAGTTGCGCGACATCTTTGCCGCAGCGCCCGTGGACCGCATCTTGCTTGAAACCGACAGCCCCTATCTGGCCCCGCCGCCGCATCGCGGGCGACGCAATGAACCGGCCTACACCGCCTTCACCGCCAAGGTCGGCGCCACGCTTTACGGGATGACCGAGGCCGAATTTGCCGCGCAAACCACGGCGAATTTCGACCGGCTGTTCACACGCGCCGCAAGACCCGCACAGGCCGCATGATGGCAAGTTTGCGCTTTACCATCCTGGGCTGCGGGTCTTCGGGCGGGGTGCCGCGCCTTGGGGCGCTGCGCCCCGATTGGGGCGCCTGCGATCCGGCCGAGCCAAGGAACCGCCGCACCCGCTGTTCGCTGCTGGTGGAGCGGATCGGCACAGAGGGGATCACCCGGGTGCTGATCGACACCACGCCCGATATGCACGCCCAGCTGTTGGCGGCGGGGGTCGGGGTGCTTGACGCCGTGGTCTATACCCATGCCCATGCCGACCACACCCATGGCATCGATGATCTGCGTCAGGTGGTGTTCAACCTGCACCATCGCCTGGCGGTCTGGGCCGATGGCCCGACGCAGGATGCGCTGATCTCACGCTTTGGCTATGCCTTCGTGCAGCCCGCCGGCAGCCCCTATCCGCCGATCCTTGACCTGAACAGCATTGACGGCCCCTTCACCGTGACCGGCGCGGGGGGCGACATCGGCCTGACGCCGTTCTTGTGCGATCACGGCAGCATGGATGCCTTGGGGTTCCGGATTGGCGATCTGGCCTATCTGCCCGATGCGGTGGCGATCCCCGAGGAACACTGGCCGCTGTTGTCGAACCTGTCGGTCTGGGTGGTGGACGCGCTGCGCCGCAAGCCGCACCCGACCCATGCCCATCTGGCGATGACGCTGGACTGGATCGCCCGCGCCGCCCCGCGCCGCGCCGTCCTGACCAACATGCATGTCGATCTGGATTACGCGACACTGTGCGCCGAACTGCCGCCTCACATCCGCCCGGCCCATGACGGAATGGTGATCGAGATCCCGGCATGAGCGCCCTGCTGGATGTCATCCTGCCGGTTTTCATGGTGATCGGCTTTGGCTATGCGGCGGCGCGGCTGGGTCTGTTTTCCGACGCGGCGGTCGATGGGCTGATGCGGTTCGCGCAGAATTTCGCGGTGCCCTGCCTGCTGTTCAAGTCGATCGCCACGCTGGATCTTTCGGGCGCCTATGATGCGGGGCTGCTCTTGTCGTTTTACGCCGGGGCCTTCAGCGGCTTTGCCGTCTGCTTTCTGGGTGCGCGTCACGGGTTCAACCGGCCCTTGACCGACAGTGTTGCCATCGGCTTTGTCGGGCTGTTTTCCAACTCGCTGCTGCTGGGCCTGCCCATCACCGAACGCGCCTATGGCGCCGAGGCGTTGCAGGGCAATTTCGCCATCATCTCGATCCACTCGCCCCTGCTTTACGGCTTTGGCATCGCGCTGATGGAATGGGCGCGCACGCGCGGGCAAGGGCTGTCGCCCGCCGCCCTGTCGCGTCAGGTGGTGCGGGCAATCTTTTCCCAGCCTCTGGTGATCGGCATCACCATCGGCTTTGCGGTCAACCTGTCCAACCTGCCGCTGCCCGGCGCGTTCTGGGGCGGCGTCGATCTGATGACCCGGGCCGCCATTCCGGCGGCTCTGTTCGGCCTTGGCGGCGTGCTGTTGCGCTACAAGCCCGAAGGCGACAAGGCCACCATCGCAATGGTCTGCGCCGCATCGCTTTTGGTGCATCCGGGCGTGACATGGGCCTTGGGCACGCTGGTCTTTGCGCTGGACACCGCGGCCTTGCGTTCGGCCGTTGTGACGGCGGCGATGGCGCCGGGGGTCAATGCCTATCTGTTCGCCCATGTCTATGGCGTGGGCAAACGGGTGGCGGCCTCCTCGGTCCTGATCGCCACCGCCCTGTCCATCGCCAGCGTCTGGATGTGGCTGGCCATCCTGCCCTAATGCGGCGTCACCCCGCGCAGCCGCTCGGACCGCCGCCGCAAGATCTCCAGCGTCGCCAGAAGCGCGATCGAGATCACCACAAGGATCGTCGCCACCGCAAGGATCGCCGGGCTGATCTGTTCGCGGATGCCGTTCCACATCTGGCGCGGGATGGTCTGCTGGTCATGCGCCGCCACGAACAGCACCACCACCACCTCGTCAAACGAGGTGACAAAGGCAAACAGCGCGCCCGAAATGACACCGGGCAGGATAAGCGGCATCGTCACCTTGAAAAACGTGGTGGTGGGTGGCGCGCCAAGGCTGGCCGCGGCCCGGTTGAGCGACTGATCGAAGCCGATCAGCGTGGCCGTGACGGTGATGATGACAAAGGGAATGCCCAGCGTTGCATGGGCCAGCACCACCCCCACATAGCTGCTGGTCAGCCGTCCGCAATACTGCGACAGCCCGGTCCAGCCGATCAGGGCGCAAGGACTTGAATAGAAAAAGAACAGACCCGTCGCGGTGATGATGATCGGCACGATCATCGGGGAAATCAGGATCGCCATGATCAGCCGCCGATACGGCATTTCCGGACGCGACAGCCCCAGCGCGGCAATCGTGCCCAGAACCGTGGCCACCACTGTCGCAAAAACCCCGATGATGACCGAGTTTTTCGCGGCATTGACCCAGGCGGATTCGGTCCAGACCCGCCCCCACCATGCCGCGTCGCGCGGGACATCCGTGGGCAGCGACGGCTGGGTCAGCAACAGGTCATACCACCGCAGCGAATAGCCCGACGGATCGAAGGTCAGCATCTTTTCGGTGAAGGTGAAGTAAGGTTCCGCATTGAACGACAGCGGGATCACGATCAGGATCGGGGCGATCAGGAACAGGAAAATCAGGGCGCAGATCACCAGATAGATGTAATGCCACAGCTTTTCCAAGGGCGATGCGTAAACGGGAAGTGCCATGCCGGATGCCCTCGCCTAGCCGAGTTTCATGTTGTCGATGCCGACCAGCCGGTCATAGACCCAATAGAGCAGCAGCACCGCGCCAAGCAGCAAACCCGCCAGGGCTGCGGCCAGCGACCAGTTCAGACTGTCCTGCATGTGAAAGGCGATCAGGTTGGAAATCAGCTGCCCGCTTGCCCCCCCGACCAGCGCCGGCGTGATGTAATAGCCCACCGCAAGGATGAACACCAAAAGCGCCCCGGCCCCGACCCCGGGCAGGGTTTGCGGCAGATAGACCCGACGAAACGCGGTCCAGCTGGTCGCGCCAAGGCTGCGCGCGGCCCGCACATAGGATGGCGGGATCGGTCGCATCACCGAATAAAGCGGCAGGATCATGAAGGGCAACAGGATATGCGTCATCGCTATGATCGTGCCGATCTGGTTGTAGATCAGCTCCAGCCTGCCCTCCTCGGCCACCACGCCCGCCGCAACCAGCGTGTTGTTGACCACGCCCTGCTGCTGAAGCAGCACCATCCAGCTTGTGGTGCGCACCAGAAGCGAGGTCCAGAACGGCAAAAGCACAAGGATCATCAGAAGGTTGGACCAGCGCATCGGCAGCGTCGCCAGCAGATGGGCCACCGGAAACCCCAGCACAAGGCAGGTCAGCGTGATCAGCCCGGCCAGCAGAAAGGTCTTCAGAAACAGGCTGACATAGATCTGGCGATCTTCGGGCATGGCGACGACGCGGCCCTCGACATCGCGCGTCATGTCCAGCGCGGCCAGAAAGAAATTCAGGCTATAGGCATCCGACACCTGTCGCATCGTGCTCCACAGCACCGGATCGGCCCATTTGTCATCCGCCGCCAGCACCGCCTCGCGGTAAGGTGGCTCGAACCGGGCGGCCTTGCGCGCGGTCGAGGTGAACAGCGACCGGGTTCCAGACAAGTCGTAATTCACGCGGGTGCCGACCGTGCCGATGGTCTTGGCCTCCGACGCATCGCGAAGGTCAAGTGCCAGCGCCTCCCAAGCCGCCTCATCGGGTGCGGTGCCGGGGGGCGTATCGGCAAACCATTGGGTCAAGCGCGGCATGTTGTCGGAAAAGCCGGGGTTGTAGATCGCCTGATGCATCAATTGCCCGATCGGCACGATGAAGGTGATGACGATGAACGCCAGCAGCGGCAGCACCAGCAGAAAGGCACGTCGCTTTGCGCGCTGCTGGGCCGAGGCGAGGGCGGCCCGCAAGGGGCGGCCATCGCTGGTGGTAAGCGCGGCAGCGGGTGCAGAGATATCAGCCATGAACGCCCCCTCGTGGCAGAGCAAAGCGGGGCGGCGGATCGCTCGCCGCCCCGTTCCGTCTCAGTTTGCGGCAAGCCAGGCGTTGAACCGTTCGTTCAACTCGGTGTCGCGGTCCACCCAGAACTCGTAAGACGACGGCAGCGCATTGGTCAGGTTCGCGGCCGCGGTCGGCATGAAGGGCCCCATTTCGGTCTTGCCGTCCTGGAACAGCCCGACCAAGGGCCCCGAGGATTTGCGCGCGGGGCCGTAAGAGATCCACTTCGCCTGATCGGCAAGCGCCTGCGTCGTGGAGGCAAAGGCGATGAACTGGCGTGCAAGCTCGGGGTTGGGCGCGCCCTTGGGGATGGCAAAGCCTTCGTATTCATAGACCTGACCGTCGAACACGGTCTGGAACGGCTTGCCTTCGGTCACGGCGGCGGCAAAGATCCGCCCGTTATAGGCGGTGGTCAGGGCCACTTCGCCATCGGCGAGCAGTTGCGGCGGCTGCGCACCGGCCTCCCACCAGACGACGTCATTCTTGATCTTGTCCATCACGGCAAAGGCGCGGTCCACGCCTTCGGGCGTTTCCAGCACGCTGTAAACCTCGGCCGCCGGCACGCCATCGGCCATCAGCGCCATTTCCAGATTGGCCTTGGCGCCCTTGCGCATGCCGCGCTTGCCGGGGAATTTCTCCAGATCGAAGAAGTCGGCAGCGGTCGAGGGGGCCTCGCCGGTGAATTTGCTGGTGTCATAGGCGTAGACGTTCGACCAGATGTCGGTCGAGACGGCGCATTCGGTCACGGCGCCGGCGAGGAAGTCTTCGGCGGCGGGGGTGCCGTCGGCACCGGCCGGGAGGGCGGCGATGTCGATGGGTTCAAGCATGCCTTCGTCGCAGAGGCGGATCGCATCGGCATATTCGATGGAGGCCACGTCGATGGTGACGTTGCCCGCTTCGACCATCGCCTTGATCGGGGTGGCCGGGTTGTCGCTGTCCACCATCTTGGCGGGGAAGCCCGTGGCTGCCGACCACGGCTTCACATGCGCTTCGGTCTGGGCTTCGCCATAGGCGCCGCCCCAGGACATCACCGTCAGTTCCTGCGCGCTTGCCGAAACGGCAAAGCCCGTCAGGGCGGTGGTGAGGATCAGGATTTTCTTCATCTTTTGTAAGCTCCCATGTTGAACAGAACTGCTCTGTTGTGATTGGCCCCGCCCTTGCGGGCGGGGCGGGTTGTCAGACCGGGTCGAGGGCGCGCGCATCCTGCGGGGCCCAGCCGATCTTGATCTTTTCGCCGGGGGTCAGCATGCGCTGGCCCAGCGTG
>JALOSF010000042.1 GCA_025458525.1 Cypionkella sp.
TGCCCTGGTTCACCGGGGCGGCGGTTCTCTTGTCGGCGGCGCCGCGGTTCGAGGTGGTGATGATCGCGCTGCTTTATGCCTTTGGCGCGCATGGCATCATGACGCTGAATGATTTCAAGGCGCTGGAAGGCGACCGCCAGCATGGCGTGCGCTCGCTTCCGGTGGTGCTGGGGCCGGAGGTCGCGGCGCGCATCGCCTGCACCACGATGGGCATGGCGCAGGCGGTGGTGATCGCGCTCTTGCTGATCTGGGGCGCGCCGCTCCATGCGCTGGCGGTGACGGTGCTGCTGCTGGCGCAGGTTGCGGCGATGCGGCGGCTGTTCCGCGACCCCAAGAAACACGCGCCCTGGTATAATGGCACGGGCGTGGTCTTTTATGTCTCGGGCATGATGATTTCCGCCTTTGCCTTGCGCAATCTGGGGGGTGTGCTGTGAAGCTCAGCTGGGTCCAGATCATGCGGCTGGGTCTGGTGCAGATGTGCCTTGGCGCGATCGTGGTGCTGACCACCAGCACGTTGAACCGTCTGATGGTGGTCGAACTTGCGCTGCCCGCGCTGGTGCCGGGGTTCCTTGTGGCCTTGCATTACGGCATCCAGATCACGCGGCCCAACTGGGGCTTTCGGTCCGACACGCAAGGCAATCGCACCGCCTTTATCATCGGCGGCATGGCGGCGCTAGCGGCGGGCGCGTTTCTGGCTGCGGTTGGCGTGGTGACCATCCCGGCGCAGCCCGTGTTCGGGCTTGTGCTGTCGGTCCTTGCCTATGCCCTGATCGGGGTGGGGGTCGGGGCTTCCGGCACCTCGCTTCTGGCGCTGCTTGCGACGGCGACCGCCGATCACAGGCGCGCGGCGGCGGCGACGATCACCTGGCTGATGATGATCTTTGGCATCGCGGTGACGGCGGGCACGGTGGGCGCGGTGCTGACCCCCTACACGCCGCGCCTGCTGCTTGAATCTGTGGGAATTGTCACCTTGGGCGCGGTGATCCTGACGACGCTTGCGGTCTGGGGGATCGAAGCGCGCGTGATCGCCCTGCGCGAGGCGGACCCTGCGCCGTTCCGCGAGGGGATGGCACAGATCTGGGCCGAACCGAAGGCGCGCGCCTTCACGCTGTTCATCTTCCTGTCGATGAGCGCCTATTTCATGCAGGAGCTGATCCTCGAACCCTATGCGGGGCTGGTCTTTGGCTTTGGCGTGGGCCAAAGCACACAGCTTTCCGGCGCGCAGAATGGGGGTGTGTTCCTTGGGATGCTGGCGGTGGGCATCGCGGCCACGGGGTTGCGCCTTGGCACGCTGCGCCAATGGGTGATCGCGGGCTGTATCGGATCGGCGCTGTCGCTGATCTGGATCGCGATGCTTGGGCAGGTGCAGCTTGGGCTGCTGGTTCCGGCGACAGTCACGCTTGGGTTCTTCAACGGCATGTTTGCCGTCGCGGCCATCGGGTCGATGATGGCGCTGGCCGGGCGCGGGCGCGATGCGCGTGAAGGCACGCGCATGGGCCTTTGGGGCGCGGCACAGGCGCTTGCCGCCGGGTTTGGCGGTCTGCTCGGCGCGGCGGCGGTTGATCTCTTGCGCCTCTGGCTGCCGGTGAACACGGCCTTTGGCCTGGTGTTTCTGGCCGAGGCTGTCCTTTTTCTTGTCGCCGCCTTCATCGCCCTTCGGGTGATCGAGGCCAGCCGGGGCGGGCGCAAGCCGCGCTCTGCCCTTGCCATTCCGGGAGAATGACCATGAGCTATGATGTTTTCGTTGTCGGCGGCGGTCCTTCCGGGGCGACAGCCGCCGAAGATCTGGCGCGCGCAGGCTACCGGGTGGCTATGCTTGACCGGGCAGGGCGGATCAAGCCCTGTGGTGGGGCGATCCCGCCGCGGGCGATCCGTGACTTCGACATCCCCGACGCGCTGCTAGTGGCCAAGATCGGCACCGCGCGGATGATCAGCCCCACGGGCCGCGCCGTCGATATCCATATCGAGGGCGGCTATGTGGGCATGGTGGACCGCGAGCATTTCGACGAATTCCTGCGCGACCGGGCCGCGATGCACGGGGCAGACCGGCTGACCGGCACCTTCCTGCGGATCGAGCGCGATGCGGCAGGCCCCTATGTTGTCTGGCGCGACAAGGCATCGGGCGAGGAAAAGCGCAGCCGCACGCGGTTGGTAATCGGCGCGGATGGCGCGCGATCGGCCGTTGCACGGGCCGAAGTGCCGGGCGGCGACAAGATCCCTTACGTCATCGCCTATCACGAGATCATCAAGGCCCCCGAAGGCGGTTTTGCGGCCAATGCCGATTACGATCCGGGCCGCTGCGATGTGGTCTATGACGGCAAGATCAGCCCCGATTTCTATGGCTGGGTGTTCCCGCATGGGGCGCAGGCCAGCGTCGGCATGGGCACCGAGGTGGATGGCGTGGATCTGAAACAGGCCACGGCCGCCTTGCGCGCGATGTCGGGGCTTTCGGGCTGCGAGACGATCCGGCGCGAGGGCGCGCCGATCCCGCTCAAGCCGCTCGACCGCTGGGACAACGGCCGCGATGTGGTGCTGGCGGGTGACGCCGCCGGGGTGGTGGCGCCATCCTCGGGCGAGGGGATTTTCTATGCCATGGCCGGGGGGCGCGTGGCCGCCACGGCGGCGCAGGCCTGCTTGCGCTCGGGCAAGGTGAAAGACCTGCGTCTTGCGCGAAAGATGTTCATGCGCGACCATGGCACGGTGTTTCGGGTCTTGCGGTCGATGCAGGACGCCTATTATCGCAGCGACGAACGGCGCGAGCGTTTTGTCAGCCTGTGCCATGACATCGACGTGCAAAAGCTGACGTTCGAGGCCTATATGAACAAATCCTTGGTCAAGGCGCGGCCCTTGGCCCATATCAAGATCGGGATCAAGAATATGGCGCATCTCTTGGGTCTGGTGTCACCGAAGTGGTCGTGATGACTGTCTCCTCGGCCGAAGACATGATCCCCGCCTGGGTCGATGGCGCGCTGACGCCCGTGCCGAAGCTGGAGGTGCATCAGCGCGGGCTGCGGCACAAGGCGGTGTCGGTGTTCGTGCTGGATGCGGGCCGCGTGCTGATCCAGCGCCGGGCCTTGGGCAAATATCACACGCCCGGGCTCTGGGCCAACACCTGCTGCACCCATCCGCGCTGGGACGAAGACCCGGCCCATTGCGCCGTGCGCCGTCTGGCCGAGGAGCTGGGGATTTCCGGGCTGTTCCCGGCCTTTGCCGATCAGGTGGAATATCGCGCCGATGTGGGCGCCGGGCTGATCGAGCATGAGCTGGTCGATATCTTCACCGCCGAGGCAGGCCCTGACCTGCGGGTCGTGCCGAACCCCGACGAGGTGATGGAAACCCGCCTACATGACCGAGCATATGGACCGGATTTTCGGCGCCTCGGTCGGTCTCGCGCGCTAGGCCTGCGCGGCAAGCCAGGGCAGCAGGATCGCCGCCACCTGATCTGGCACTTCCTCATGGAGCAGATGGCCAAACCCTGCGATTTCGGCATAGGTCGCGTTCGGCATATGGGCGACCGCATCGCGCGACACCTTGGGCGGCACGGCGGTGTCGCGGTCGGACGCGATCAGAAGCACCGGGTTTTGCAGCGAGGGCAGGCGGGCCATAAGCCCATCCAGCCGCCACTGCGCCATCATGCCCAGCGTGCCGCTGACATGGGCCGCGTCGCGCACCAGCGCAAGGTATTGCGCGGGTGCCCCAGAGTTTCGACACCGCCGTGCCAACAAAAGGCGTGGCCGCCAAGGCGCGTGCCATCAGCGGAAACATCACCCCCGCCGCCCCGTCAAAGGTGCCAAGGGCGGCATTGATGCCCGCAATCGCCTTGACCGGCATCAGGTCGGCCATGCGCAGCGCGATGGCCGCGCCCGCCGAATGGCCGATCGCCGCCTGTGGGGCGATCCCGGCGGCAAGGCAAAGCCGCGTCAGATCTTCGGCCATCGCATCCAGCCCAAGGCGGCGCATCCCGCCCGCGCGGGTGCAGCCTTGGCCCGGCAGATCGGGCACGATCACCCGATAAGTGGTGGAAAGCAGCGGGATCAGCCCGCGAAAGCTGTGCCCCGACCCGCCGGCGCCGTGCAAAAGCAAAAGGGCAGGCGCATCCTTTGGCCCGGCGTCGATCACCCACCAGTCATGCGGGCTGACCCGGATATGGCGGCCAGCATCTCGAAAGGGCCAGTCGGCGGGCAGGCGATTGGCATCCATCCCCTATTGCTCCAGTGCGGCGCCAAGCACGCCCGACAGGCGCCGCGCATCGGCGCGGGGCAGCGGCAGATAGGGCGCATCCATCGCGCGCGCCATCAGGGCCAGCCCCGGCTGTGGGCGGGTCGCGGTGTCGATCACGAGGGCGGGCAGGCCGCTTGCACGAATGGCGCGGGCAAGGCGCAGGGCATCTTCTTCGGCCAGTGCGCGGTCGGCGGCGCCGTTCAGCGCGATATTGCCGCGCCCGTCGGTCAGCAGGGCAATCGTCGGGGTCAGGCCGCGCGCGCGGGCCTGCGTGGCGGTGGCCAGCGCCGCCTGCATCCCCGCGGCAAGCGGCGTGCCGCCCCCGCCCGGCAATCCGGCAAGGCGGCGTTTGGTCTGCACAAGGCTGCGGGTCGGGGGCAGGATCACCTCGGCCGCGGCCCCGCGAAAGGCGACCAGCGCCACATGGTCGCGCCGGGCATAGGCGGCGGCCAGCAGCAGTTCCACCGCGCCCTTCGCCTCGGCCAGACGGGCAAAGGCGGCAGAGCCAGAGGCATCGACCGCAAAGATCAGCACCCGGTCGGATGTTTCGCGGAACCGCTTCAGCCGGATGTCAGAGGGGCGCACCAGCAGCACCGCATCCGAAGCCGCGGCCTTGCGGCGCAGGGGTTGCCAGGGGGCGGCGGCGCGCAGGGTGGCGACAAGGTCGATGCGCGCGCCAGACCCCAGTTTGCCGGGGCGCGAGGGCAGGGGCCGCCCCCGGCGGTTGCCACTGCGCATGGCCCCGGTGCCCGTGGCCCCCTTGGCCGCGCGTGCGGCGCGGCCTGCGGCCAGTTGCTCCAACAGGTTTTGCGGCAGGGCGGCGCGGGCGGCTTCGACCAGCATCTCTTGCGGGAGGACGTCGCTTTGCTGCTCTGCCGATTGCGGCGCATCGTCGGGCGTATCGGGCGGCGGGGTGTCGGGCTGTGGCGGCGCGGCCTCGGGCAGCGGCAGGGCGCGGTGGCCATAGACCAGTTCGGCGGCGGCGCGCAGGTCCTCGTCCTCGGCGACGTCGCGCCCGGCCCAGGCCGCATGGGCGCGCGCCACGGCCAGCGCGAGCAAGGGCGCGCGCAGGGACGCGATGCCAAGTTCCGCCGCCGCACGGGTCAAGGCCCCGGCGGCACCATCGGGCAGGCGGGTCTGCCCAAGGCGGGCGCGGGCCGCGGCAAGCCTTTGGGCGTCCATCACAATCTCGGCGGTGTCGGACCAGACCACATCCGACAGGTCAAGGAACAGGCCGATCCTGTCAGACAGTGCTGCGGGCAGGCCCTCGCCGTCCTCGGCCGCTTCGTCCAGCGCGATCAGGCAATGGCGGGGGCTGTCGAGCGCTTGGGCCAGACGCGCCGAGAGGCCAAGCGGCACCCGTTCGGCCATGGTCAGCACCAGCGCGGCAGGCTGTGACAACAGCCCGCGCGTTTGCACCGGGCGGCCCAAGGACAAGGTGGCCGCCAGATCCAGCCCGCCATAAAGCGCGTCATCGGCCAGCGTGGGGTGCAGACGCACCTGCGCCAGCGGCAGCGCGCTCAGCGCCGCAGTCACCCGGTCGCGCACCGCGCCCGCGCGCGCCCGCAGCCACAGCCCCTTGATCCCGGCGGGATCAACGGCCAACAGATGCAGCGCAAGGGGGATGCGGTCCAAGTCCATCACGGCCCCCTAGGGAAGAACCTCGTCCATCATGCGCGCAACCCGCACGCCCGACCCCGCCTCGTCCAGCGGATCGCGGCGCAGGCGGTGCGACAAGGCCATTTGCGCGACGGATTTCAGATGGGCGCGGGTCACGGTTTCGGCCCCGTCAAAGGCCGCCTGCGCACGGGCGGCGCGCAGCAGCGTAAGCTCGCCGCGCAGCCCATCAGACCCAAGCGCGATGCACAGCGCCGCGCAATCATGCAGCACGGTTGCGGGCGTTTTCAGCACGGGCAGCGCCGTGCGGGCGGCCAGAATGCGGCGGCGCAACTCGGCATCCGCCGCCTGCCACTCGGGCATGAAGGCATCATAGCCGGTTTCATAGGCATCGCGGCGCAAGATCACCTCGACCCGCGTTTCCACATCGCGCGGGGAGGTCACTTCGACCGAAAGGCCAAAGCGGTCAAGCAGTTGCGGGCGCAACTCGCCCTCCTCGGGGTTGCCGGAACCGACAAGGACAAAGCGCGCGGGGTGGCGGATCGACAGGCCCTCCCGCTCCACCACGTTTTCGCCCGATTGGGCAGGTATCCACGGTTGGCGCGGGCCAGAAGGCCGGGCTCGAACGCCTTTTCGCCCCGGGTCAGGGCGCGTTCGATATCCAGCGCGCCGACCACCCGGTCTTCGGTGACGCCCAGCGGCAGATCGACCACGGGGGTGGGTTTGCGCACGATCTGGGTGCTGGTGACATTGGCCCAGTCGGGGCATTGATCGGGCCGGGCCGCGTTGACGGGGCAACCTTCGACCGCCTCGATTTCGGGGAGCAGCGCGGCAAGGGCGCGCACGGCGGTGGATTTGCCGGTGCCCCGGTCGCCAAAGACCAGAACGCCGCCGATCGCGGGGTCGATCGCGGTCAGCACCATGGCCTGCTTCATCGCCTCTTGCCCCACGATGGCCGAGAACGGAAAGGGCTGGCGCTGTGCGGGGCGCGCGGCGGGGGCAAGGCTGTGCAATCTGGAGGCGGTTTCGGCGGGCATCAGGCAGCGTCCTTTTCTGGGCGAGGCCGGGACAGCGGATTGCCACCCTCCCAGCTTCCCACCGTTCCCAGCAGGGAAAAGCGGGCGTAAAGTTCTTCGGCAAACCAGTCGCCGGCCCGCACGGCGGCAATCGCCTGCCCATGCGGGCCGTTGCCGCGCGCAAAGCGGGCCATGCTGGCCGCATCGGGCCAGACCGAGAAGGTGACCTGGTGCAACAAGGGCACCTCGCCGATGCCGATCTTGAAGATCACATTCGGGTCGGCGCCGATGGTGGCGGAAATATCCGGCACACGGTTCCAGAACCGCAGCGCGCGGGCCGGGCGCACGGTGGCGCGGGTCAGCGCGATGATCGGCCCGCCCGGCGGGGCGGGGCTGTTTGCGGCGGGCACAAAGGGGGCCGCGCCGCCCCAGGTTCCGCGCGCGCTGACCGGATCAAGAAACAGGGTCCAGCTTTCGGCGGCCTTGCTGCGCCAGCGGGCAAAGACCGGGCTGGTCTGCACCGCCGCGCGGGCCTGCGCCTCATCCGGCCAGGCGGCCATGATCGCCCAGACCGCCCAATTCGGGCGGGGGGTAAAGCCTTCGCCGGTGCCAGAGCCGCACAGCTTCCAGAAACTGGCGCGCCGTTCCTCGCGCAGACGCAACCGCGCCGCGCCCATCTGGCCAAGCACCCAGAGCCGGGCAAGCGCCCCGTCAAAGCGGAACAGGCTGAGTGTGGCAACCGAAATGATCTGGCCTCCGACAGGATGGTGTAAACTTAGTCTGACATTATTTGGGGGCAAGGGAAAGCTGTAACTGGCTTTTCGCCCGGGAAAGCCTATTGTTGTAAATTGAACTAGACAGGTTATCATCGAACCATGCACCAGATCGCGCCCCACACCCCCGCCGCCCGTCCTGCTGATCATGCCATCGTCATCGGGGCCGGGCTTGGCGGCCTTGCCTCGGCCATGCGGCTGGGGGCAAAGGGCTACCGCGTCAGCGTGCTCGACCGGCTGGACCGGGCGGGCGGGCGCGGATCGTCGATTTCCCAAGGCGGCCACAGGTTTGACCTTGGGCCCACCATTGTGACCGTGCCGCAGGGCTTGCGCGATCTGTGGGCGGCCTGCGGGCGCGATTTCGACGCCGATGTGTCGTTGCGCCCGATGGACCCGTTCTACGAGATCCGCTTCGCCGATGGCCAGACCTTCACCGCCCGGCAGGACGATGCCGCGATCAAGGCCGAGGTTGCGCGGATTTCCCCCTCGGATTCAAAGGGCTATGAGAAGTTTCTGAAGGATTCCGAGGCCCGCTACTGGTTCGGCTATGAGGATATGGGCCGCAAACCGATGCACAAGATCTGGGACACGCTGAAGGTGATCCCGAAATTTGCGCGGATGCGGGCGGATCGGTCGGTCTATGCCCATGCGGCGGCGCGGGTAAAGGACGAACATCTGCGCTTTGCCCTGTCGTTCCATCCGCTGTTCATCGGCGGCGATCCGTTCAATGTGACATCGATGTATATCCTCGTCAGCCATCTGGAAAAGGCGTTCGGCGTGCATTACGCGATGGGCGGCGTGCAGGCGATTGCCGATGCCATGGTCCGGGTGATCGAGGCGCAGGGCGGCACCGTGACGCAGGGCGTCGAGGTGGACGAGATCACCATCGCCCGGGGCCACGCCTCTGGCGTGCGGCTGGTGGGGGGCGAGGTGATTCCCGCCGATGTGGTGGTGTCGAACGCCGATGCGGGCCACACCTATGACCGGCTGCTGCGCAACGCCCCGAAAAAACGCTGGACGCCCTCGCGGTTGAATCGGGCGCGTTGGTCGATGGGGCTTTATGTCTGGTATTTCGGAACCAAGGGCACGGCGGACCTGTGGGGCGATGTGGGTCATCATTCCATCGTGGTCGGCCCGCGGTATCGTGACCATATCAAGGACATCTTCATCCGCGGGCGTCTGGCCGATGACATGAGCCTTTATGTCCACCGCCCCAGCGTGACCGACCCGTCTTGCGCGCCCGCAGGCGATGACACCTTCTATGTGCTGTCGCCCGTGCCGCATCTGGGCCATGACAATGGCGTCGATTGGGCCGCCGAGGAAGAACCTTACCGCGCCAAGATGCTGCAAGTGCTGGAAGACCGGCTGCTGCCCGGTGTGACCGGGCGGATCAGCGAAAGCCTGACCTTCACACCCGAAACCTTCCGCGACCGCTACCTCTCGCCCTTTGGTGCCGGGTTCTCGATCGAGCCGCGCATCCTGCAATCGGCCTGGTTCCGCCCGCATAACGTGAGCGAGGAACTGCCGGGCCTGTATCTGGCGGGGGCGGGCACGCATCCCGGTGCGGGCCTGCCGGGGGTGATTGGCACGGCCGAGGTTCTGGGCAAGCTGGTGCCAGACCCGAAGGTGCGGGCCGAAACGGCGGCGCAATACGCGCTGCGGATGGCCGCCGAATGACCCGGGCCATGATCGCGCCCGCGGATATGGCGGCCTGCCGTGCGGCGATCCGCACCGGCAGCCTGTCGTTTCATGCCGCCTCCAAGCTGCTGCCCGCCCGGGTGCGCGACCCGGCCTTGGCGCTTTACGCCTTTTGCCGCGTGGCCGATGACGAGGTGGACGAAGGCAGCGACAAGGCGGGCGCGGTGCTGCGGCTGCGCGACCGGCTTGATCTGGTCTATCAGGGCCGCCCGCGCGATGGCTATGCCGACCGGGCCTTTGCGGCGGTGGTCGAGGGCTTTGACATGCCCCGCGCGCTGCCCGAGGCGCTGCTGGAGGGCTTGGCCTGGGATGCGATGGGGCGGCGCTATGACCGGCTGAGCGGGGTGCTGGACTATTCGGCGCGGGTGGCGGCGGCGGTTGGGGCGATGATGTGCGTGCTGATGCAGGTGCGCAGCGCCGATGCCTTGGCGCGCGCCTGCGATCTGGGGCTTGCGATGCAACTCACCAACATCGCCCGCGATGTGGGCGAGGATGCGCGGGCAGGCCGGGTGTTCCTGCCGCTTGACTGGCTGCGCGAGGACGGCGTCGATCCGCAGGTCTTTCTGGCCGCGCCACAGCCCTGTGCGGGCGTGCGCCGCACCACACGGCGGCTGCTGCGCGAGGCGGACCGGCTTTATCTGCGGGCCGAGGCCGGGGTGCCCGCGCTGCCCTTTGCCTGTCGTCCGGGGATCTATGCGGCGCGCCACATCTATGCCGGGATCGGTGCGGGCGTGGCGCGGGCGGGCTTTGACTCGGTCGGTCAGCGGGCGCGCACCGGGCGGGGGCAAAAGCTCGGCTGGCTGATGCTGTCGGGGCTGCGGGCGGCGATCTCTCCGGTCTTGCCGCGTGACGCGACGCTGCATGCCCGCCCCGCGCCCGAGGTGGCCTTTCTGGTCGAGGCGGCGGCCCGCAAGGGCGCGGAACGCGGCCGGTCCGAGGCGCTGTTCGAGGTGCTGGCACAGCTGGAGGCCCGGTCGCGCGGCATGGCCTGATACCCGCGCGCCGCCCCGCCTTGCGCTTTGGGGCGAACGGGCTAGATAGGGTCCATCATCACAAAGGGCCCGGCCATGGATTTTGCGCTGTTCTTTACCTATCTGGCCGCCTGCGGCGCTGCGGCGGCGACGGGGGCGATGTTTCAGCCCGGCGACTGGTATCGCAGTCTGGCCAAGCCGTGGTGGACGCCCAAGGACTGGATGTTCCCGGTGGCCTGGACGATCCTGTATCTGTCGATGAGCGTGGCCGCGATGCGGATCGCGATGCTGTCGGGGTCGGATGAGCGGGTGGGGCAGGCGCTGGCGCTCTGGTCGGTGCAGATCGCGCTCAACACCCTGTGGACGCCGGTCTTTTTTGGCCTGCGCCGAATCGGGGCGGGGCTGGTCATCATTGCGCTGTTGTGGCTTGCGGTGGCCGCAACGCTGGTGGCGTTCTGGCGGATCGACCCGGTGGCGGGCTATCTGTTCGCGCCCTACCTGGCTTGGGTCACGGTGGCGGGGCTGCTCAACCGCTCGGTCTATTGGCGCAACCCCGGCGCGGTCGCGGGCTGACGACGGCAAAAGCGATCCGCGCGGCCGCGGGGGGCAAAGCCGCAGGCCGGCCGCGTCAGTCCGGGAACGTCCAGCCGGCGCGGCGGGGCACGCGGACGGCAAGCATGGGTTTCAACAGCGGCTGGCGAAAGCGGGTGAGGTCAAGCGCCTCGTGCACCCCGGTGGTGGCTTCGCCATCGATGCGGGTTTCCACCAGACTGCGCGAATAGAACGGCGCATCCAGCATGCTCAGCCGCTGGCGCGGGGTGGTGCCCGCATCGGCGCGGGTTTCGCGCCGGACCTGCCATAGGCTGCGGGCAAAGCGGGTGCGGGGCGGGGCCGAGACTTCGCGCACGGCGCCCTCACGGTCGATCTCGACCGCAAGGTCAAGCGTGGTGCCGTCGCGGCGGGTGGCGTCATAGATGCACAGGGCCCGGTCCTTCATCGGAAAGCGCCCCCAGGTCCAGAAGTCGAAGTCGTCCTCCAGCGCGCGGGTGCCGAAATTGGCGTCGAAATAGCCGTGGCCGTCCCAGCTGTGGCCCTGGCTCAGGCGGACCGAGATTTGCGCCGTGGGGGCAAAAGGGCGCCAGACATGCGCGCCATCGGGGGTCAGCCGCACCTCGGCCCCGGTGATGGCCTGTGGGGTCAGGATGATCTGGCCGCGCACGGGCGTGACCATGGGCGGCGCGCCCCATTCGTCGATGTCGATGATCAGCTGGCGCCCGGTCCAGTGCAGCTTGCTGGGGCCGACCTCGAAGGTGCTCGCGTCGCGGCGCAGGGCGGCGCGGCCGCGGTCGGTCATGGTGAAACGGCTGCCGGGGCCATAGGTCGCGACGTTGATGCAGCAGTGGTTTTCCGGGTCGCGCCGCCCCGACCAGCGATACCAGGGCGAGAAGACCGAGCCGATGAAGGCGATCACCGAGACGGCGCGCGTCCCGTCATCGCTGACCCCGTCGATATACCACCAGGCGTATCCGTCCGGGCCGACCCTGACGCGGAAATCCGGTCCTGCCTGATCGCCTCGGCCGCGTGCCGGGCCGAGAGGGCTGCCATCGGAACCCCCGCCCCCGGATGCGCGCCCCCCCCCGCCAGAACCAGACCCGGCAGCGCCGTCGCCGCCAGCGGGCGTTGGAACGCCGCCAGCAGCCCCTCGGGCGAGCGGCCGTAGATCGCCCCCCGCGACGCCGGATAAAGCCGCGCCAGATCCGCCGGCGTGGTCAGCGCGCGCGCCTCTGGCGTGGGCGAAAAGGTCAGGCCGAAGGCCTTGAGCCGGGGAAAGGTTCGGGTGCGGCATTGGGGTTCCTCATCGGCGGTGGCGGTCGGCGTGGCGATGCCCGCCGGGGTGGCGGGGGCGTTCAGGATAATCTCGAACCGCTCCAGCCCCTCGGGGGTCGGCCCGGTGCGATCCTCGGCGCAGAGATAAAGGGTCGGACGTTCGGGCATCTGGCCGCGCCCGATCGGCCCGAATTCGGCCTGCGGATCATCGGTGAAAAACACGTTGTGATGGCTGAGCGGCAGGCCATGCGCCTTGGCGGCAAAGGCCCAGACATGGGCCGACAGGCTGCGCGGCCGGGTTCTGGCGGCGGGCACGGCGGTCTGTGCGGCATGGCCCAGAAGCCCTTCGACCAGTGCTGCGGGATCGCCATTGAACACGCAGTGGCGGCAGGCAAGGGTGGTGCCGCCCTCGATCTCGACCCCGGTCACGCGGCCCGATTGGGTGATGATGCGGCGGGCGCGGGTGGCAAGGCGAAAGCGCACCCCCATGCCCGTCGCCAGCCGGGCAAGGGCGGCGGCAAGGCTGTGCATGCCGCCGGTCACGGCCCAGACGCCCGCCGCCTCGGCCCGCCAGATCAGCGCAAGAACGCCGGGCGCATGGCGCGGGCGGCCGCCGACATAGGTGGCATAGCGGGCGAACAGCTGCACAAGACGGGGATCGCGAAAGTGCAGGCGCAACAGGCGGTCCAGCGTGACCCCGGGCAAAAGCGCGGGCCAGATCCGCGGATGACGCGCCGCGCTGCGGGCGATGGTCCAGGGATCGGGGCGGGCCGCGCGCATCATCGGCGCGTCAAAGGCGGCCAGAAGGGCGGCGGCCTGCGCGTCAAAGCGGGCAAAAGCCGCTGCCTCCCGCGGGCCAGAGAAGGCGCGGATCGCCTCGATGTTCGCCTCGGCCTCGGGGAACAGGTCAAGGCTTTCGCCGCCGTCCCACCAGTGCCGCGCCAGAATCGGCAGTTGTGTCAGCTGCACATGATCGTCCAGCCGCGCACCGGCGAGGGCGAACAGCGCATCGAATTCGCCCCGCATCGTCAGGACGGTGGGGCCGGTATCGACGGGTCCGGCGACCGAAGGCAGGGCGCGCGCCTTGCCGCCGGGGGCCGCGGCCTGATCGACCACGGTGACGGACAAGCCCATGGCCGCCAGCCGGATGGCCGCGGCGAGGCCGCCGAATCCGGCCCCGATCACGACGGCGGGTTCCAAGGCGTGGGGGCGCTGTTCCATGGCGGTATGATGCCTTGCCTTGGCAATATGTCCATAGGGAATTACAAAATAGTGTAAGTTTTAGTTTACACACGGCCCGCCTGCTGCCACGATGGCCAGAGCAGACGTCAGAAAAGGGCGACAGATGGCACTGGACGGGCGGATTGAACAGGCGATGACACAGGCGCTGGCCTTGGCGCAATCGGGCCATGCCCCGCCACGGCTGGGGGCGGCCTTGCCCTATGCGGTGTTTCCGGGCGGCGCGCGCATTCGCCCGACCATCCTGATGTCGGTCGCGCTGGCCTGCGGCGATGACCGCCCGGGCCTGACCGATGCGGCGGCGGCGGCGCTGGAGCTTATCCATTGCGCGAGCCTCGTGCATGATGATCTGCCCGCCTTTGACAATGCCGATCTGCGGCGCGGCAAGGCGACGGTCCACCGCGCCTTTGGCGAGCCTTTGGCGGTGCTGACGGGGGACAGCCTGATCGTGCTGGCCTTCGAGGTGCTGGCACAGGCCGCCGAGCCCGATCCGCTGCGCGGGTTGCGGCTGGTCCGGCATCTGGCGCAGCGCACCGGCATGCCGCTGGGCATCTGCGCGGGCCAAGGCTGGGAGAGCGAGTCGCAGGTCAATCTGGAGGCCTATCACCGGGCCAAGACCGGGGCGCTGTTCATCGCGGCCACCCAGATGGGCGCGCTGGCAGCGGGGCAGGATGCCGAGCCTTGGGAAGAACTGGGCGCCCGGATCGGGGCCGCGTTTCAGGTGGCAGACGATCTGAAGGACGCCTTGCTGTGCGCCGACGACATGGGAAAGCCCGCGGGTCAGGATGCGGCCCTTGGCCGGCCTTCGGCGGTCACGGAACTGGGCGTCGCGGGGGCGGTGGCGCATTTGCGCGACATTCTGGGCGGGGCGATCGCATCGATCCCGTCTTGCCCGGGCGAGGCGATGCTGGCGCAGATGGTGCGCGCCTATGCCGAAAAGATGACCCCGGCGCGGCTGACCGCGGCCCGGGGCTAGGGCGATGTCGGATCTGCCGATCGAGGGGCATGGCCGTCGCCGCGCGCCGGGGCCCGGCCTGTTGACGCGGCTGGCCCTGTCGCCGCGCGTTCACGCCATGATCGAACGTATTCCGGGGCTTCGGGTCAAATCGCGCGCCGAAGGGCAGGCGCTGTTTGCCATGGTTTCGGGATTTGTGCAGTCGCAGGCGCTGTTTGCGCTGGTAGAGCTGCGGGTGCTGCACCGGCTTGCCGAAGGCGCGGCCAGCACGGCGGCGCTCGCGCGTGCCACACAGGTGCCTGAGGGCCGCATGCAGATTCTGCTACAGGCGGGCGCGGCGCTGAAACTGGTGCGGGCGTCGCGCGGGCTGTGGCATCTGACCCCGCGCGGCGGGGCGTTTCTTGCCGTGCCGGGGCTGGAGGCGATGGTGCGCCACCATGACGTGCTTTACCGCGATCTGGCAGATCCGGTCGCGTTTTTCCGCGGCCAGACCCAGCCGGACCTGGCGGGGTTCTGGCCCTATGTCTTTGGCGCGGGCGGCGCGGCCGACCCGGCCCTTGCCGCGCGCTACAGCCGGTTGATGAGCGACAGTCAGGGCCTGGTCGCAGCCGATACGCTGCGGCTGGTGGAGCTGAAGGGGGCCACGCATCTGATGGATATCGGCGGCGGCACCGGGGCGTTCCTGCGCGCGGTGGCCGCCCGATACCCGGAGGTGCGCTTGACGCTGTTCGATCTGCCCGCGGTGGTTTCTGGCGCGGCGGCGATGCCGCAGATGACCGTGCATCCGGGCAGCTTTCGCGACGATCCCCTGCCGCAGGGCGCCGATGTCATCAGCCTGATCCGCGTGCTTTATGACCATGCCGATGCCACGGTGCTGTCGCTTCTTGCCAAGGTGCGGGCCGCACTTCCGCCGGGCGGGCGGCTGATCATTTCCGAGCCGATGTCGGGCGGCGCGCGCCCCGACCCGGCGACCGACATCTATTTTGCGGTCTATACCCTTGCCATGCAGACCGGGCGCACCCGTTCGGCGGCCGAGCTTTCGGCGATGCTGGCCGCAAGCGGCTTTGTCGCCATCCGCGCGCTGCCCGGACCGCGGCCCTTCGTCACCTCAGTTGTGACCGCCGAAGCGCCCGCCCGCAGTGCCGATATGTGACCTTTGGAATTGAATCTGCGGTCTGAGGCGCAAAACTGTCTAATTAAATTGACACTTGGGATTGTAAGTCTAAACTTACAGTCACAGTATCAACCCTACGGATCGCGACTCTGTGATCGAAGGGGAGGGGAAGCCACGTGAGAACATCTGCCGTCATCCTGTCCGGACCGCGCGATCTTGGGATCGCCGAACTGGGGCTTCTGGCCCCGGCTGCGGGCGATCTGGTGGTGGAAGTGGCCCATTCCGGCATTTCGACGGGCACGGAAAAGCTGTTCTGGTCCGGCACGATGCCGCCCTTTCCGGGCATGGGCTATCCGTTGGTGCCCGGGTATGAAAGTTTTGGCGAAGTGGTCGAGGCAGGCCCCGACAGCGGGTTTCGCGTGGGCGAGCATGTGTTCGTGCCCGGCGCAAACTGCTTTGCCGGCAATGTGCGGGGCCTGTTTGGCGGCGCCTCGCGGCATCTGGTGACGCCGGCCTCGCGCGTGGCGCGGCTGGACCGGGCGATGGGGCCAGAGGGCGCGCTTCTGGCGTTGGCGGCCACGGCGCGCCATGCGCTTGCGGGCTTCAACACCGCGCTGCCCGATCTGATCGTGGGCCATGGCACGCTGGGCCGTCTGCTGGCCCGCCTGACGCTGGCTGCGGGTGCGCCTGCGCCCACCGTGTGGGACACCAACCCCGCCCGGCGCGAGGGCGCCCAAGGCTATGCCGTGATCGATCCGGCCGACGATTCGCGCCGCGATTACAAGGCGATCTACGACGCAAGCGGCGCCAGGGGGCTGATCGACCAATTGGTCATGCGTCTTGCCCGCGGTGGCGAGATCGTCTTGGCCGGGTTCTACACCGAACCTGTGTCCTTCGCCTTTCCCCCCGCCTTCATGAAAGAGGCGCGCCTTCGCATCGCAAGCGAGTGGACGCCCGATGACCTGATCGCGACCCGGGCCCTGATCGAAGGCGGCGCCTTGTCGCTGTCGGGCCTGATCACCCACACCCGACCGGCGCAAGACGCGGCAGGGGCCTACCGGGCCGCCTTTGAAGACGCGTCCTGTCTGAAGATGATCCTTGATTGGAGCGGCCAAGCATGACCCTCGACATTCCGAACCTCAAAGACTTCGACGCCCGTCTGCGCGAGGAAGCGCATGAGGAGCCCACGCTGGAAGTGCCCCAGGGCGAGCCGACCAAGCACACCCAGATCATCGCGATCTATGGCAAGGGCGGGATCGGCAAGTCGTTCACGCTGGCCAACCTCAGCCATATGATGGCCGAGATGGGCAAGCGCGTGCTGCTGATCGGCTGCGATCCGAAATCCGACACGACCAGCCTGCTGTTCGGCGGCAAGGCCTGTCCCACGATCATCGAAACCTCGACCCGCAAGAAACTGGCGGGCGAGGAGGTGAAGATCGGCGATGTCTGCTTCAAGCGCGGCGGCGTTTTCGCGATGGAACTGGGCGGGCCAGAGGTTGGTCGCGGCTGCGGTGGCCGCGGGATCATCCACGGCTTTGAGCTGCTGGAAAAGCTCGGGTTCCACGACTGGGATTTCGACTATGTGCTGCTCGATTTCCTCGGCGACGTGGTCTGCGGCGGCTTCGGCCTGCCGATCGCGCGCGATATGGCGCAAAAGGTGATCCTTGTCGCCTCGAACGATCTTCAATCGCTGTATGTCGCCAACAACGTCTGCTCGGCTGTGGAATATTTCCGCCGTCTGGGCGGCAATGTCGGCATCGCGGGGCTGGTGATCAACAAGGATGACGGCACCGGCGAGGCCGCGGCCTTTGCCGATGCGGTGAAGATCCCCGTGCTGGCCGCGATCCCGCAGGACGATGATCTGCGCAAGAAATCGGCCAATTACCAGATCGTCGGCAGCTACGAATCGCAATGGGGCCCGATGTTTGCCGACCTTGCCACCGCCGTCGGCATAGCCCCCCCGGTGCGCCCCGCCCCCCTGTCGCAAGACGGTCTGCTGGGCCTGTTCAGCGCCGAGCATACGGGGGCCGATTTCGTGCTGACCCCCGCGTCAGACGCCGACATGCGCGGCAAGTTCGCCGCCGTGAAACCCTCGCTCGAAGTGGTGTATGACAATGTTTGACCTCGACACCCTCGCACGGCTGGAAGAGGCGCTGCGCGCGCTGCAACGCAAGGCGGGTTCCAGATGACCGATGCCGTGCATGACATCCCTGACATGACCCCTGTGGCCGCGGGGGCAATGGCGCCCACCCCGTCGCAGGACGGGCAGGGTTGCCATGCCGGCGCCGGCGCGATGGCCGAGGCGGCGCGCGCCGCCGGCAATTCCGAATTGCTTGACCGCTATGCCGCCGATTACCCGCAAGGCCCGCATGACAAGCCGCAATCGATGTGCCCGGCCTTTGGGTCGCTGCGTGTGGGGCTGCGGATGCGGCGGGTGGCGACCGTGCTGTCGGGTTCGGCCTGCTGCGTCTATGGCCTGACCTTCGTGTCGCATTTCTACGGCGCGCGGCGGTCGGTGGGCTATGTGCCCTTCAACTCCGAAAGCCTGGTGACGGGCAAGCTGTTCGAGGATATCCGCGACGCGGTGCACGAACTGGCCGATCCCGACCGCTATGATGCGGTGGTGGTGACGAACCTCTGCGTGCCGACCGCAAGCGGCGTGCCGCTGCGGCTGTTGCCCAATGAAATCAACGGCGTGCGCATCGTCGGCATCGATGTTCCGGGCTTTGGCGTGCCCACTCATGCCGAGGCAAAGGATGTGCTGGCCGGTGCCATGCTCGCCTATGCGCGGGCCGAGATTATGGCAGGCCCCGTCGCCGCCCCCGCCGCGGGCCGGTCCGACCGCCCGACGGTCGCACTTCTGGGCGAGATGTTCCCGGCCGACCCGATGATGATCGGCGCGATGCTGGCCCCGATGGGCCTGGCCGCTGGCCCCGTGGTGCCTTGCCGCGAATGGCGCGAGCTTTACGCGGCACTTGACGCCAAGGTCGTGGCCGCGATCCACCCGTTCTACACGGCTGCGGTGCGCGAGTTTCAGGCGGCGGGCCGCAAGGTGGTGGGGTCGGCCCCGGTGGGGCATGACGGCACGCTGGCATGGTTGAAGAACATCGGCCAAGCCTATGATGTGGCACCCGAAAAGATTATCGCCGCGCAAAACGCCTTTGGCGGCGCGATCAAGGCGGCACTCGCCGCCAACCCGATCAAGGGCCGCATAACGCTGTCAGGCTATGAGGGGTCCGAACTTCTGGTCGCCCGCCTGCTGATCGAAAGCGGCGCCGATGTGAAGTATGTTGGCACCGCCTGCGCTCGCACCGACTGGAGCGAGGATGACCGCGCCTGGTTGGCGGACAAGGGTGTGGCGGTCAAGTTTCGTGCGAGCCTGGAGGATGATTGCGCCGCGATGGCGGGGTTTGAACCTGACCTCGCGATTGGCACGACGCCTGTGGTGCAAAAGGCCAAAGAGCTCGGGATCCCCGCGCTTTACTTCACGAACCTCATCTCGGCGCGGCCCCTGATGGGACCGGCCGGCGCCGGGTCCTTGGCGCAAGTGATCAACGCCGCCATGGGCAACAAGGCGCGGATGCTGGGGATGAAGGCGTTTTTCGAAGGCGTCGGCACCGGCGACAGCGCCGGTATCTGGGAAGGCGCGCCGAACCTGCGCCCCGATTTCCGTGCCGCGCATCAGAAAAAGCTCGACAAGGCCGCGAAAGCCGCCAAAGCCGAGGAGATGATCTGATGCTGGTTCAGGATCATGATCGGGCAGGCGGCTACTGGGGGGCGATCTATGCCTTCTGCGCCGTCAAGGGTTTGCAGGTGGTGATCGACGGCCCCGTGGGCTGCGAGAACCTGCCGGTGACATCGGTGCTGCATTATACCGACGCGCTGCCGCCGCATGAGTTGCCGATTGTGGTGACGGGGCTGGCCGAGGACGAGATGTCCTCGGGCACCGAAGCCTCGATGGCGCGGGCGTGGAAAACGCTTGATCCGGCGCTGCCGGCTGTCGTGGTCACAGGGTCGATCGCCGAGATGATCGGCGGTGGGGTGACGCCTGCGGGCACCAATATCCAGCGGTTCCTGCCGCGCACCATCGACGAAGACCAATGGCAATGCGCCGACCGGGCAATGACCTGGATCTTCACCGAATTCGGCATGACCAAGGGCCGGATGCCGCTGGAGAAAAAGCGCGAGGCCGGGGCCAAGCCGCGGGTCAATATCCTCGGGCCGATGTATGGCACATTCAACATGGCCTCCGACCTGTTCGAGATCCGCCGTCTGGTCGAAGGGATCGGCGCCGAGGTCAATATGGTGATGCCGCTTGGCGCCCATCTGGCCGAGATGCGCAATCTGGTGAATGCCGACGTCAACATCGTGATGTATCGCGAATTCGGCCGGGGCCTGGCCGAGGTGCTGGGCAAGCCTTACCTGCAAGCACCCTTTGGCCTGGACTCGACCACCAGGTTCCTGCGCAGCCTGGGCGAGTTGCTGGGCCTTGACCCGGAGCCGTTCATCGAGCGTGAAAAGCACTCGACCCTCAAGCCCTTGTGGGATCTGTGGCGCTCTGTCACCCAGGATTTCTTTGCCACGGCGAGTTTCGCCATCGTGGCGAACGAGACCTATACCCGGGGTCTGCGCCATTATCTGGAAGATGACCTTGGCCTGCCTTGCGCCTTTGCCGTGGCGCGGGTGGCGGGGACCAAGACCAACAACGAAGCGGTGCGTGCGCAGCTCAAGCAGCATCGCCCGCTGATCGTGATGGGGTCGATCAACGAGAAGATGTATATGGCGGAACTCAAGGGCGGGCCCGGATCGTTCGGGGGGCCGGCCCCGAGTTTCATCGCCGCCAGCTTTCCGGGAGCTGCGATCCGCCGCCATACCGGCACGCCCTTCATGGGCTATGCCGGCGCGGTCTGGGTCTTGCAAGAAGTGTGCAACGGCCTGTTCGAGGCGCTGTTCCACATCCTGCCTTTGGGGACCGACATGGACAGTGCGGCGGCCACGCCCACCACGCTGCGCCGCGATTTCCCATGGGATCTGGATGCGCAGGCGGCCCTTGACCGGATCGTTTCGCAGCATCCTGTGCTGACCCGCATTTCGGCCGCCAAATCCCTTCGGGATGCGGCGGAAAAGGCCGCGCTCGACCAAGGGGCCGAGCGGGTGATCGTCGAATTTGTCGAGGCTTTGCAGGGGACGACCCCACAGGCCCAGACAGCGAACAAAAAGGGAGAGACGGCATGAGTGACCAGACCGCAGGCGGACACGATACCCACGCGCATCGCACGCCAAAAGCTGAATTCTACGTCTATTTCGCGCTGATCTTTCTGGTCGCGATCCCGCTTTCGGTTCTGGCCTGGGGCTGGTCGGTGATCCGGCATCAGCGCCTGCCGGTGCATGGCCCGCTGGCCCGCGCCTGGCGCGAGGCAGGCGCAATCACGCCCGCGATTTTCCGGCCCTGATCTTCGGGGCCCACCCCATCGGCCCCGCGCGGGGCTGACGACTTTCCTTCCGCTGCGCCCATCGGAAGTCACCGCTTCGCCCCTCCGCAGACCATCGCGGGTGGGTGAAAAACTCGGAAAGGCACTCCGCCGATCCGTGACCCCCGCCGCAGGGTATGCGGCGGCAGTCTCCAAATCCGGAGGATACTATGGCTGATAGAACTGACCTGAGCTTCACAGGTCTTACCGACGAACAGGCGCAGGAACTGCACTCTGTCTACATGAGCGGGCTCTGGCTTTTCACGGCGATCGCCGTGGTTGCCCACCTTGCCGTGTATATCTGGCGCCCTTGGTTCTGAGGAGGATCACACAATGTCTAAATTCTACAAAATCTGGCTGATCTTCGATCCCCGTCGCGTGTTTGTGGCACAGGGCGTTTTCCTGTTCCTGCTGGCCGCGATGATCCACCTCGTCCTGCTGTCGAACCCGTCCTACAACTGGTTTGACATCGCAGCGGTGAAGTACAACCGCGTGGCTGCGGAGTAATCCGTGCCTCCTACGCGGGCGGCCTGCACGTCATGTCGCCCGCGGATATCATCACCGAATTCAAGACGATCCCACATGGCGCATTCCGCCCATGAAGGGGTCGCCTGATTAGCGCGGAGAGGGAAGCATGGCACTGCTCAGCTTCGAACGAAAATACCGCGTGCCGGGCGGCACGCTTGTCGGCGGGAACTTGTTCGACTTCTGGGTCGGCCCTTTCTACGTCGGTTTCTTTGGGGTGGCAGGGTTCTTCTTTGCCGCCCTCGGCACGATCCTGATTTTCTATGGTGCGGCCTTGCAAGGCACCTGGAACCCCTGGTTGATTTCGATTGCCCCGCCGCCCGTTGAAATGGGGCTTGCTGCGGCGCCGCTGCGTGAAGGCGGGTTGTGGCAGATCATCACGATCTGCGCGACCGGGGCCTTTGTGTCCTGGGCGCTGCGCGAGGTTGAAATCTGCCGCAAACTGGGCATGGGCTATCATGTGCCCTTTGCCTTTGGCGTGGCGATCTTTGCCTATATCACGCTTGTGGTCATCCGGCCCGTGCTGATGGGGGCTTGGGGCTTTGCCTTTCCCTATGGCATCTGGACGCACCTCGATTGGGTGTCGAACACCGGGTATCAATACGGCAACTTCCACTACAATCCGGCGCATATGATCGCGGTGACGTTCTTTTTCACCACGTCTCTGGCGCTGGCCTTGCACGGGGCGCTGATCCTGTCGGCGGCCAACCCTGAAAAGGGCAAGGAAATGCGCACGCCCGACCACGAGGACACCTATTTCCGCGATCTGATCGGCTATTCGGTCGGCACGCTGGGCATCCACCGGGTTGGCTTGCTGCTGGCACTGAACGCCGGCTTCTGGTCGGCGGTCTGTATCGTGATTTCCGGCACCATCTGGTTCGACCAATGGGTCGTCTGGTGGGACTGGTGGCTGAACCTGCCCTGGTGGGCTGGCATCGAGGGAGGCGTAAATGGCTGAGTATCAAAACATCTTCACTCAGGTCCAGGTCCGCGCCGAGCCCGAGATGGGCATGGTCGAAGGGGTGGAACTGTCCAACCGCACAAGTTCGGCCAGCTTTTCAACCCTGATGGGCTGGCTGGGCAACGCACAGCTTGGCCCGGTCTATCTTGGGGCCATGGGCGTGCTGTCGCTGGCCTCCGGGGCGGTCTGGTTCATGCTGGTCGGGGCCTGGTATTGGTATCAGGCCGGGTTCAACCCGGCGGTGTTCCTGCGCGATCTGTTCTGGTTCAGCCTGGAGCCACCGGCCGAGGAATACGGTCTTGGCTTTGCGCCGATCGCCGAGGGCGGGCTGTGGCTGATTGCCAGCTTCTTCCTGCTGATCTCGGTCTGTTCGTGGTGGGTGCGCACCTATCTGCGCGCCGCGGCCCTGGGGATGGGCAAGCATGTGGCCTGGGCTTTTGCCTCTGCCATCTGGCTGTTCCTTGTGCTGGGCCTGTTCCGTCCGATCCTGATGGGATCATGGAGCCATGCCGTGCCTTACGGCATCTTCAGCCACCTCGACTGGACCAACCTGTTCAGCCTGACCTATGGCAACCTGTTCTATAACCCGTTCCACGCGCTTTCGATCGTGTTCCTCTATGGCTCGGCGCTGCTGTTTGCGATGCACGGGGCGACAATCCTTGCCGTTTCGCGCTTTGGCGGCGACCGCGAGCTGGAACAGATCGTGGACCGTGGCACGGCCTCGGAACGGGCGGCGCTGTTCTGGCGCTGGACCATGGGCTTCAACGCCACGATGGAAGGCATTCACCGCTGGGCCTGGTGGTTTGCGGTGCTGGTGACGCTGACAGGCGGCATTGGTATCCTGCTGACCGGCACTGTGGTGGACAACTGGTATGTCTGGGCACAGGACCACGGCTACGCGCCGCTGGAATAAGGGAAACGTCATGTCGGAACATCCTTTCTATCAGAACGAGAACCCGAAAAACCGCCTGCGCACCTGGGCCTTTGGTCAGATGATGTATGGCGCCTTTCTTGCGGCGGCGGTCTTTATCGGCTGCATCCTGTTCTTCGCGGTGATTTACGGCATCGGGCTGTTGTTGCCCGAAGATGCGCGCCAGACCCCCGACCCGATGCCGCGGTCGAGCCTGGAGCAGCCGCTGGCACCCACGGGCCACGACCTGGCCTGAGGCAGCTTGCACGGGCGGCGCCACCTTGTCGCCCGCGCCTTATCCTATTCGGGCCAATGACGCCGGCCCGGATCCGGGGCATAACCACAGCCCGGTTCCCTTCCTGTTGGCGACAGGGACCTGGTGCCGTGTGGAGACCCCTCCATACGGCACTTTTTTTTGGCGCGCGCCGCCCCCCGCTGGTGAAGGACGAAACCCATGAGCATGCACGGCATTTCCACCCCGACCCTTGACCGCGTGACAGGCCCCGCCGATCTCAAGGCGCTGAGCGATGCAGAGCTTTCGCGCCTTGCCGATGAGCTGCGGCGCGAGACGATCGAGGTGGTCAGCCGCACGGGCGGGCATCTGGGGTCGTCGCTGGGGGTGGTCGAATTGACGGTCGCGATTCATGCGGTGTTCAACACGCCGCTGGACAAGCTGATCTGGGACGTGGGCCACCAGTGCTATCCGCACAAGATTTTGACCGGGCGGCGCGACCGGATGCTGACCTTGCGGCAGGCGGGGGGGCTTTCGGGGTTCACCAAGCGGGCGGAGTCCGAGTTCGACCCCTTTGGCGCGGCCCATTCCAGCACGTCGATCAGCGCCGCCTTGGGCTTTGCCGTGGGGCGCGAGATGGGGATGCCGGTGGGCGACACGATCGCCGTGATCGGCGATGGCGCCATCACCGCCGGCATGGCCTATGAGGCGATGAACCACGCAGGCCATCTGAAAAGCCGCATGTTCGTGATCCTGAACGACAATGACATGAGCATCGCGCCGCCCGTGGGGGCGTTGCAGCGCTATCTCAACGACATCGCGGCCAAGGGGCCGCTCGCCACGCTCAAGGCCGTGGCCGAAGGGGTGGAGGCGCATCTGCCCGGCCATGTGCGCGACGGCGCGCGCCGCGCGCGGCAGATGGTGACGGGCATGCCCGGCGGCGGCACGCTGTTCGAGGAGTTCGGCTTTACCTATATCGGCCCGGTCGATGGGCATGATGTGCCGCAACTGCTGGCCACCTTGCGCGCGGCGCGGGCGCGAGCGACGGGGCCGGTGCTGATCCATGCGGTGACGGTCAAGGGCAAGGGCTATGCCCCCGCCGAAGGCGCGGATGACAAATACCACGGCGTCGCCAAGTTCGACGTGGCGACCGGCCAGCAGGTGAAGTCCAAATCCAACGCGCCGAGCTATACGGCCGTGTTCGGCCAGCGCCTGACCGACGAGGCCGCGCGCGATCCGCGCATCGTGGGCATCACGGCGGCCATGCCGGGCGGCACGGGGCTTGACGTGATGGCCCGGCGCTTTCCGGCGCGGGTGTTCGATGTGGGCATTGCCGAACAGCATGGCGTGACCTTTGCCGCAGGGCTGGCTGCCAGCGGCATGAAGCCGTTCTGCGCGATCTATTCCAGTTTCCTGCAACGCGGCTACGACCAGATCGTGCATGACGTGGCCTTGCAGAACCTACCTGTGCGTTTTGCCATCGACCGGGCGGGGCTGGTGGGGCAGGATGGGGCCACCCATGCCGGGGCCTTCGATGTGGCCTTCCTTGCCAACCTGCCCAACATGACGGTGATGGCGGCGGGCGACGAGGCCGATCTGTGCCACATGATTGCCACCGCCGTCGCGCATGACAGCGGCCCCATCGCGTTCCGCTATCCGCGGGGCGAGGGGCGCGGGGTCGAGATGCCCGAGCGCGGGCAGGTTCTGCCGATCGGCAAGGGCCGCGTGATGCAGCGGGGGCAGGATGTGGCGCTCTTGTCCTTTGGCGCGCATCTGGGTGAGGTTCTGGCGGCCGCCGACCTGCTGGAGGCAGAAGGGATTTCCGTCACCGTCGCCGATGCCCGCTTTGCCAAACCGTTGGACCACGCGCTGATCGATGCGTTGATCGAGGATCACGCGGCGCTCATCACGGTCGAGCAGGGCAGCACAGGCGGCTTTGGCGCGCTGGTGCTGCATTATCTTGCAGGCTCGGGCCAGTTGGAGCGGGGCCGCGCGATCCGCACCATGGTGTTGCCCGATGCCTTCATCGATCAGGCGGCACCGGCGCAGATGTATGAATGGGCGGGCTTGCAGGCGGCGGATATTGCCACGACCGCCCGGCATGCGCTGCGGCGCGAGGCGCCTGCCAAGGGGTTGCGTCTGGTCTGATCGCGCGGCGTGCGCGGCAGATCGGGGGGGCGCCGAACGGGCGTGCTCTCAGGCGCGGCAAGGGGGCCGGGGTTGGGGAAACCTGACCCTTGACCGGTCTTGCAAGTGCTTGTCAAAGGCGGCGGGCCGCCGCAGTCTTGTGCGATGGGCGGCGGCAGCATCGGGGCTTTGGCATGTGGGATTTTTCGATCGGGACATCTTTCGGCCTGATGGCGCGCACGGCACCTTTCGTGCTGTTTCGTGTGGTGGTCTACCTTGCCATTGCGCTTGCGCTTGTGGTGCTGACCGGCACCGGGGCGGGGGTCGGCTATGGGGTCGGCAGCTTTGGCGACGAGTCGTTTCAGGCCAGTTCCACCGCCTGGGGTGCTTTTGCGGGCTTTGGTCTGACCGCCGGGGTGATCTTCTTTTTCCGCGACTACCTGCTTTACATCGTCAAGGCCGGGCATGTCGCGGTGATGGTCGAGGCGTTGCAGGGCCGCGCGCTTCCGGCAGGTCAGGGGCAGATCGCCTATGCCCGTGCCATTGTGGCCAGCCGTTTTGGCACCGCATCGGCCCTGTTCGGGCTTGATCTTGTGATCAAGGGCGTTGTGGGGGCGATCACCGGGATCATGCAGGGTCTGCTGGCGATCCTGCCTATTCCGGGGCTGGACCGGATCATGGGGGTGGTGCGGTCCTATCTGCGGATGGCGGTCGGGCTGGTGGACGAGGTGATCCTGGGGCATCTTCTGGCGACGCGGGCCGAAAACCCCTGGACCGGCGCGCAACAGGCCCTGGTGCTTTACGCCCAGAACGCGCGGCCCATGCTGGTGAATGCGGCCTGGCTTACGGGCATCGTCTGGATCTTGTCGCTGCTGGTGTTCCTGGTGATGCTGGCGCCCGCGGCGGCCTTGGTCTGGCTGATGCCGGGCGATCTGGCGGCGGCGGGCGTGGCACTGGCCTTTGTCTTTGCCTGGGCGGTGAAGGCGGCGTTGATCGAGCCTTTTGCCATTGCCTGCCTGTTGCAGGTATTCTTTAAGGTGACGGCGGGCCAGACGCCGAATCCCGAATGGGAGGCCAAGCTGGCAGGCGCCTCGGACAAGTTCCGCGACATGGGGCGCCGCGCGGCGGAGTGGACAGCAAGCCGGTTCGGCGCGGCACAGGGGCAGATGGGCCCGAAGGAGGTCTGAGGAGATGCAGGCGTGGCGCGTGGTGCTGGCGGTTTGGCTCGGGGCCTTGGCCAGCCTTGGTTTTGCCCGCGCCGCCCTGGCCGAGCCGGTGACGGTGACAATCGTCGCGCAAGTGCCCGAGGGGGCCGAGGCGCGCCCCGTCTCGTGGTCGGCGGTGCCGATGAACCTGCCGCCGGATGCGGATGTGCTCTCGCTCATGGTGATGACGCCAGAGCCGGTCGAGGGCGCCTGGACGGTGACACTCGACCCCGGCGAATATCTGATTTCCGGCTTTACCGAGGTCGAGCTTTACGAGACGCCGGTGGTGGTGGACGCCGCCACCGACCGGATCGAGGTGCCCGTGCTGACGATCGAGCAGACCGTGGCCCAGCGGTGCCCGAAGGGCGCGCCTTGTGCCTTCAGCGACCCTGACACCGGCCTGATGCTGACCTTGCCCGAAGGCTGGGCGGTCGATCAGCCCTATCGCGCCGATCTGGGCGATGGCACGCTGGCCGATGAAATCTCCACCGTGATCTTCGAGGACATCGAGGGGGACGGGGCGGCGGTCTGGTTCCTCAACCCGGTGGACTGGATCGAGGATGACGAAAGCCCGTGCCGCCCGGTGGCGGTGGGGCAGTTGTGCACCTTTGGCCTGTCGCCCGAGGCCGAGGCCGCCTTTGCGGTGATTGCGCCGTCGCTGGCGCTGCGGCCGGCGCAGCCCTGAAGGGTGCAGCCGCGCCTTGCGTGCCGTGCAGGGCGCAGTCTGGCAAAAAACGCAAGGCCGCACGGTGGCTTGATGCTCTGTCCCGTTGCCCCCGCCGGGGGAATGTGGCAAGACATCAGGACAGCCGATCTAGACCGATGAGTTCAGCCCATGACCGATTTCTCTGCCCGCCGCGTGATGATGGTTGACACCCAGGTGCGCCCGTCGGACGTGACCAAGTTTCCGATCATCGACGCCATGCTGACCGTTCCGCGCGAAACCTTTGTTCCGCGCGACAAGCGGGAGGCGGCCTATATGGGCGAAAACGTGGCCCTGCGTGCGGGCCGTGTGGTTCTGGAGCCGCGCACGCTTGCCAAACTGCTGGACGCACTGGATATTCAGCCGGACGAGACGGTGCTGGATCTGGGCTGCGCGCTTGGCTATTCGGCGGCGGTGCTTGCCCGTCTGGCCGAGGCGGTGATCGCGGTCGAGGAAGACGAAAGCATGGCGAACGAGGCGCAGACCCTTTTGTCGCAGGCCTCGGTGGACAATGCCGCGGTGATCGTCGGCCCCTTGGCTGCGGGGTCGGCCAAGCATGGGTCCTATGACGTGATCACGGTGCAGGGCGGGGTGGAAACCATCCCCGAGGCCCTGTTGGACCAGCTGAAGGATGGCGGTCGCATCGGCGCGATCTTCATGGAAGGCGCTCTTGGCATTGCCCGCATCGGGTATAAGTCCGAGGGCAAGGTGAGCTGGCGCTACGCCTTCAACGCGGCGGCGCCCGTGTTGCCGGGGTTTGCTGCGGTGCGCGGCTTCACCCTCTGACAAGGCCGGAAAACGGCGACGGAATGCGCCTTTGGGCGCGTTTGACACGAGGCAAAGCACAGGAGCGGTCTTTCATGCGTGGATTCTTTGCAGCGGCGGCCGTGGCTGTCAGTTGTCTGGTGGCCCCGGTTGCGCAGGCGGAAACGCTGACCGATGCGTTCATCGCGGCCTATCGGAATTCCAACCTGCTGGACAAACAGGCCGCCACCCTGCGCGCCGCCGACGAAGATGTGGCGCAGGCGGTTTCGACCCTGCGCCCGGTGATCGATTATGCGCTGACCAGCGGCTATGAACGCAGTCAGGCCCGCTCGGGCGGCCCTTTCGCCGATGGGGTGCGCACCAGTTTCGAACTGACCGCCTCGTTGATGCTTTATGACTTCGGTCGTCGTGCGCTGGGGATCGAGATCGCCAAGGAAACCGTGCTGGCCACGCGAGAGCTGTTGCGCGGTGTGGAACAGGATGTGCTTCTGGCGGCGGTCGAGGCTTATGTCGATGTGCAGGTGAACCAGCAGATCCTGTCGCTGCGCGACTCGAACGTGCGTCTGGTCACGCAGGAATTGCGCGCGGCGCAGGATCGGTTCGAGGTGGGTGAAATCACCCGCACCGATGTCTCGATCGCCGAAGCGCGGCTTGCGGCGGCCCGCGCCTTCTATGCCGCAGCGGAAGGCAATCTGATGATCTCGCGCGAGGCTTACAAGGCCGCGACCGGGGCCTATCCGCGCAATCTTGCGCGGCTGCCGACCTCGCCGCGCCTGCCCGCCTCGGTCGAGGCGGCGCGCGCTGTCGCGCTCAAGACCCATCCGTCGATCCTTGCCGCACAGCGGCGCGTCACGATCGGCGATTTGCAGGTCGAGGTGCAAAAGACCGGCTTCAAGCCCAGCCTTTCGGCCAGCGTTGGCGCATCGATCAATGATGCGGGGGTAGAGCGTCAGACCTTCGGCCTGCGGCTGGGCCAGACAATCTATTCGGGCGGCTTGCAGGCATCGCTCATGCGGCAGGCCATCGCCTCGCGCGATGGGGCGCGGGCCGATCTGGCACAGGCGGGCGTTGTGATCGCCGAAGCCGTGGGCAATGCCTGGGCCGGGCTGGAGATTGCCAATGCGCAGGTGCAGGCCGGCGACCGGCAGATCCGCGCGGCGCAGACCGCCTTTGACGGTGTGCGCGAGGAGGCCAATCTTGGCGCCCGCACCACGCTTGACGTGCTGAACGCCGAGCAGGAATTGCTTGACGCCCGCGTCACCCGGATCGAGGCCGAGGCAGAGCGTTACCTTGGCGTTTACCGCATGCTGTCGGCCATGGGCTTGCTTACGGTGGAACATTTGCAGCTTGGCATCCCGACCTATGACCCGGCGCAATATTACAACGCGGTCAAGAATGCGCCGGTCCATTCGGCGCAGGGCAAGAAGCTCGACCGTATTCTGGAAAAGCTGCAATAGGGCGGGCGCTGCTTTCTTTGCCAAGTGTTAACAGCTTTTGTTGCATTTTCTTGTGAAGCGGCGCTGTTCGATCTAAGATCGTGGAAACAATGGCGCGTTTTGGCGTGACACACGCAGGCGCGCGGGCCGGAAACGCGGCAAGACGACGGGCAGGGGCGTGATGTCGGAACCGATGAGCAATCCCGAAATTGAAGATGTCCTGTCGTCGATCCGGCGGCTGGTGTCCGAAGATCTGCGCCCCGCGGCACGCTCCGCAGCCGATCCAGTGCCTGATGCTGCGGCGGTGGTCGGGGAAAAGCTGATCCTGACGCCTGCCTTGCGCGTGGTCGAACCCGCAGCACCCGCCGTGGCGGAGGCGACGGGCGATGCCCCCCCGCCGGTGGAGGAGGTGGTGCAGCGCTTGGGCGCCTCGGTGCCCGAGGAGGAGTGGGAATCGCCCTTTGGCGACCCCGAGGTCTGGCATGACCATGCGGCGCGTGACGATGTGCCAACCTTTGTGCATCGCGGCCGTGTGGCCGATGCCGACGACGTGCCGCCCGAGTTCAACGATGCGCCGATGGCCCCCTTTGCGCAGGTCGAGGATGTGTTGCCCGAGGCCGGTTATGATGCCGCGTTCGAGGCCGGTCCGGCAGACCCGGTGCGCGCCGCCCCGCGCAAGATGGCGCCGCCCGCGCAGGACGATGCAGCCTGGGCCGACGCGGCCGAGGCCGCAGCGATCGCCGATCTGGCAAAATCGGCCGAGGACGACGTGATCGCGGGCGTTTATGACGGCGCGGCGGGTGGCATGACCTTTGATGAGGAGGTTTTGCGCGATCTGGTGCGCGACCTTATCCGCGAGGAATTGGCGGGTTCGCTGGGCGAGCGGATCACCCGGAATGTGCGCAAACTGGTGCGGGCCGAGATTGCCCGCGCCTTGGCGTTGCGCGATTTCGAATAGCGCCCCTGTCATGGCCGCCGAAACGCAAAACGCGCCCCGAGGGGCGCGTTTTTGATTGGGGCGCGGCAGATCGGCTCAGGCCGCTTCGCCCATTTCCGATTCAAGCGCATGGCGACGCTCCGACTCTTCGCGGCTCAGCGCGACAGAGGTGCGCACGCCCTTGGACACGAATTCCATCAGGCCCTTCACCACGCGCTCGTTCGGATCGATCCCGGCGCAGGACAGAACCTCGCGCCCATCGCGCGAGCGCGCCCAGCGGGCGATTTGTTCCGGACCATTGCCGTATTTCTTGTCATCCGCAATCGCATCGTCCAGCGCCGCAAGCACGACGGCTGCAAACAACTTGCGCGCGCGCTGGCCTTGTTCGAAGTTAAAAGCGGTGCTGTCAACGAAACCCGTCATCTTGCAGTCCTTTATTCTTGCTCTTGTCTTTCCGGCGTCGGGCGACCCTAAACGTTTCAGAGCGATTCGGCATTAGCCCTTTTGCAATCCTGTCATGCATGTGAGGCATGGCTTACGCAAAGGCATACTGTATCTAGTCGTCTTGTCCTGGATTGACAGCCCAGATATAGGTGTCGCGCTTTCGACTTCAACCTTTTGTCAAGGTTTTGCCACAAATGCCCAAGATCAACGGAAACGAAATCAAACCCGGCATGGTGCTGGAACATGACGGGGGTCTGTGGGCCGCGGTCAAGGCAAACCACGTAAAGCCCGGAAAAGGCGGGGCCTTTGCCCAGGTGGAGCTGAAGAACCTGCGCGACGGGCGCAAGCTGAACGAGCGCTTCCGCTCCGAGGACAAGGTCGAGGAAGTGCGGCTGGAAAACAAGGACCAGCAGTTCCTTTATGAAACCGACGGGCGGCTGGTGTTCATGGATTCGGAAACCTATGAGCAGATCGAGCTGGATGCCGAGCTTCTGGGCGATCGCCGCCCGTTCTTGCAAGACGGCATGACCGCGACGATCCGCTATTATGGCGACGAGGCGCTGGCGGTCACGCTGCCGCAAAAGGTGAAGTGCCGCATCGTCGAGACCGAGCCGGTGGTCAAGGGCCAGACGGCGGCCAACAGCTTCAAGCCCGCCATTCTGGACAATGGCGTGCGCATCATGATCCCGCCGTTCATCGGGCAGGACGAGGAAATCATCGTCCATACCGAATTCATGGAATATTCCGAACGCGCCTGAGGCACGGATTTTCTGCGAAAAATCCTGTCAGGGATCTTTCGCAGAAGCATCGTTCCGGCGGTGAATCAGGTCAGGGGGGTCAGCCGCGCCTCGCCTGCCCGCATGTCTTGCATCCGGTCAAAGCGCAGATGCGCGATGGCCTTGCCCTGCGACTGGGTGAACAGAACGCCCGCCTCCTTGTCGCCCGACAGGATGGGCGTGCCTATG
>JALOSF010000043.1 GCA_025458525.1 Cypionkella sp.
GGGTGCAAGGGCAGCGCGGCCAGTGCCCGGCCATGGGCGGTGATCCCGCCCGCCGCGTCCAGCGCGCCAAGCCCGCGCAACACGGCCTGCGCCTCGGCCAGGATGCCCGGATGCGGCGGCGTCAGAAACGGCAGATCCACCGCCCCCCACAGCGCCAGTTCCAGCGCCAGGGGTGTCAGATCCGCCGCCTCGATCTCGGCCGGGGGATAGGCGGCCATCCCGCCCTCCTCGCCCCGCGTCCACAGCCGGTAGCAGACCCCCGGCGCCACCCGCCCCGCCCGGCCCCGGCGCTGCTCGGCCTCGGCCCGCGTCACCCGTTCCGTCACCAGCCGCGACATGCCCGATCCGGCATCGAACCGCGCCCGGCGCGCGCGCCCGCCATCGACCACCACCCGCACCCCGGGCAGCGTCAGCGAGGTTTCGGCAATCGCCGTCGCCAGCACCAGCTTGCGCCCCGCGACCGGCGCCAGCGCCGCCTGCTGGGCGGCAAAATCCATCGCGCCGAACAGCGGCCGGATGGTCAGGCCCGCCATCCCCTGAAGCTGCGCCTCGACCCGGCGGATTTCGCCCTCGCCCGGCAGAAAGGCCAGGATATCGCCTTCGGCCACCTCCTCGGCAGCCTGCCGGATCAGCCCCGCCATCGCCGCCTCATAGCGCAAAGAGGGATCGGGCGGGCGGGGCAGCCAGCGGGTTTCGACCGGATAGGCCCGCCCTTCGGAGGTGATCAGCGGCGCACCGCCCATCAGCGCGGCAACCGGCGCTGCATCCAGCGTCGCCGACATCACCAGAAGCTGAAGATCGGGCCGCAGCGCCCCGCGGATTTCAAGGCAGAGCGCCAGCCCAAGATCGGCCTGCAAGGAGCGTTCGTGAAATTCGTCAAAGATCACCAGCCCGACGCCGGGCAATTCGGCATCGCTCTGGATCATCCGGGTCAGAATGCCCTCTGTCACCACTTCGATGCGCGTCTGCGGGCTTGTGCGCGACTCGCCCCGGATGCGGTAGCCGACCGTTTGCCCAAGGCCCTCGCCCAAGGTATCGGCCATGCGCTGGGCGGCGGCGCGGGCGGCCAGACGGCGCGGCTCCAGCATCAGGATGCGCCCCGTGACCTGCGGCAAAAGTGCCAGGGGCACGCGGGTCGTCTTGCCCGCGCCGGGCGGCGCCTGAAGCACCGCCTGCCCCTGCGTCGCAATCGCGGCGCACAGATCGGGCAGGATGGCATCTATGGGAAGCGGATTGACCATGCGGTGTGGGTAGGATGACGCCGCAGGGCGCGCAAGAGGGCGCGCGCCGCAAAGATCAGTCGCGCGTCATCCGGGCGGGACCAAAGAGGCTGTCCATCGTCAATTCCTGCGCCCGCAGCACATCGCCCTCAGCGACATAAAACGCCGTGAAGGCAAAGGTCTGTCGCTCGGCCAGCACCTTGGGCGGGTAGCCGGCGACCCGGCGATACACCCCGTCGCACATCACCCCACCCTCGACTGCGCGCGCGCCCGACAGGGTCACCCGGCTGACGCGGTGGCCATCGAACATCGTCAGATCGACATCACAGGCCGCCTCGGGCGTGGTGTCGCGCAGGATGGCATAAAGCCCCGTCAGCGGATCAACCACATTCGACAGGCTGGCCGGATCGAACTTTGGCGCGTCCGGATCAGGCTCGGTGGCGGCACTGATGACGGTCGGCGTGCCACCGGCAAAGGTCAGCTCAGCCCCCCGCCCGGCCCGCGCGCCATCGCTTTGAGACACGTAGCGCTCGGGGCGAAAGGTGCCGCCTGACAGGCGGCCCGATACCTTTGACGTGATGGTGAACGATCTGAACAGACCCGCCAGCCCGGCCGAGGCGGCGCGGGAGGTAACGGCATAGCTGCTGGCATTGCTGTTGGCCGCGATCGAAAAGGTCCCGGCCTTGACCCCGCTGACGGTGATGCTGAAGGCCCCGTCCTGCGCGCGGGCGGTGCCGGCATGGGCGATCAGGCAGAGGGCGGCAAGCGTGGGCAAGCGGCAAAGCATGAGTGAACCTTTGTCTGAGCGCGGGCTGGAATACCCTGCCGGGATCGGGCAAGAAAGACCAGATCAAAGCAGTCAGGTAACAGGACGGTGACGGCGATGCAGGGGGATGAACTGGCCGCGGCGGTGATCGCCGGGGACCGCCGCGCGCTGGCGCGGGCCATCACGCGGGTCGAAAGCGCGCGCGCCGATCACCGGGCCGAGGCGGTGGCGCTGGTCGCCGCGGCGCGGGCCGCCGGGCGGCAGGCGCTGCGCATCGGGCTTTCGGGCACGCCGGGGGTGGGCAAATCCACCTTTATCGAAAGTTTCGGCATGATGCTGGTTGAACAGGGGCTGCGGGTTGCGGTGCTTGCGGTCGATCCGTCCTCGGCCCGGTCCGGCGGATCGATCCTGGGCGACAAGACCCGGATGGAACGGCTGAGCCGCGAGCCTGCCGCCTTTATCCGCCCGTCGCCCAGCCAGGCACAGATGGGGGGCGTCGCGCGCCGCACGCGCGAGGCGGTGGCGCTGTGCGAGGCGGCAGGGTTCGATGTCGTGCTGGTGGAAACCGTGGGGGTGGGACAATCCGAGACGGTGGTGGCCGAAATCTGCGATCTGTTCATCCTGCTGCTGGCGCCCGCAGGCGGAGACGAGTTGCAAGGTGTGAAACGCGGCATCATGGAAATGGCCGACATGATCCTTGTGAACAAGGCGGATGGCGACCTGAAGCCCGCAGCCTTGCGCACACGCGCCGATTACGCGGGCGCCCTGCACCTCCTGCGCCGCCGCCCGCAAGACCCCGAAGGCTTTCCAAAGGCGGTCTGCGTCTCGGCGGTCGAACAAAGCGGCATGGCCGAGGCCTGGGCCGACATGCAGGCGCTTGCCGTCTGGCGCAAGCGCGAAGGCCACTGGTCCGCCCGGCGTGCCCATCAGGCACGCCACTGGTTTGCCGAGGAGGTGCGCCAAGGCCTGCTTGCGGTGCTTGAGCGCGAACCTGCCAAGGGCTCCATGGCGGCGCTGGGCCGCGAGGTCGAGGCAGGCCACCTGTCCCCCGAGGCCGCAGCCGCCCGGATGCTTGGCCTTCTGGGCCGAGCGTGATGCGGCGGGTGATGCGGCGCGAATGACAGGGCAGCGTGCATTTTCGGCTGCAAAATTATGTCAAAATTAAGACAAAACTAATTCAAAGCGGTTTGAAACCGCCCAAGCCATGCACCAAACGCATACCGGCTTTGGCTTTGCAAAGGATTGTGCAGGTGCAGCATATGCCCCATCTTGGGGACAACAGAAAAGGCGGATGGGCCGCCCGATCTGATCCGAAGATGATGAAGAGGAAATGATCATGGCTTACTCGAACACGCAAACGGTTGCTGGCATTCAAGTTGGCGGTTGGCTGGGCGATGTTCTGGCCAAGTGGAACCTGGCCCGCGAACGCCGCGCGGTCTATCTGCAAACCTTGAACGAATTGTCGGCAATGTCCGACCGCGATCTGGCCGACATCAATGTCGCCCGCGTGTCGATCGAAGATATTGCGCGTGAAGCTGCCTACGGCAAGTGACACGGATTTCCTGAAGGCGCTCTCCTCCTCCCTGCGCCGGCAGGTTTGTGCGGCGAACCGGTCCTCCCCCGGTTCGCCGTTTTCTTTTTTCTGTTAGCGCTGACATAATCTGTGAAGGGCAGGGGCTTTCCCCGGCCCCGCGCAGGGTTTACCCAATGGGCGCACGGCAGGGGGAAGATCATGGATATGGGCGAGGCGCGGCGCGGCCGCTGGGCTGTGGCGGTGATGTTTGCCGCAAACGGGTTTGTCATGGGGGCCTGGGCCCCGCAAATCCCGCTGCTTTTGCCGCGACATGACATCAACGAATTCACGCTTGGCTTGCTGATCCTGGTGCTGGGCATCGGCGCGGTGGGGGCGATGCTGTTCGCAGGCCGCCTGATCGGGCGCTTCGGATCGGTTGCCGTGTTGCGCGGCTTTGCGCTCTCGGCCTCGCTTGCGCTGCCTTTGGTGGTGTTTTCGCCAAGTCTGCCGGTGCTGGCCACGGCCATGGCGCTGCTGGGCGCGCTGATCGGCTGCATGGATGTGTCGATGAACGCCAATGCGGTCGAGGTCGAGCGGCGGCTTGGCCGGGCCATCATGTCCTCCAGCCACGGGTTCTGGAGCCTTGGCGGCTTTTTCGGCGGCTCGGCAGGGGCCTGGATCGTGGCACATTGGGGGGCCGAGGTGCAGGCAATCCTGGTTGCCCTCGTCTCGGCGGCCATGGTTCTTTTGGTAATGCCGTTCCTGCGCGGCGAGGCCCCTGCCCCGGTCATGGCCGCGACCGGAAAGCCGGAAAGGACCGCGCTGTTTCCGCGTGATGCGGGGCTGTGGCTTCTGGGGGCGATGGCGCTGTTTTCCATGGTGCCCGAAGGCGCGGTGCTGGATTGGGCCGCACTTTACCTCAAGCAGGAACTGGGGTCGGATGTGTTTCGTTCGGGCCTTGCCTTTGCGCTGTTTTCCGGTGCCATGGCGATCATGCGCTTTGCGGGGGACAGCGTGCGCAACCGCTTTGGCGCGGTGAAAACGCTGCGCGCCTCGGGGCTGCTGGCCGCGACGGGGATGATGATGGCGGCGCTCGCGCCCAGTGACAGCCTTGCCATCGCCGCGTTTTTCGTGACGGGGCTTGGGGTTGCCAACATGGTGCCGATCATGTTCTCGGCCGCGGGCAACTATCCGGGCATGGCCTCGGGGGCCGCGATTTCGGTGGTGACGATGGTGGGCTATGCCGGGATTCTGGTGGCCCCTGCCAGCATCGGCTTTGTGGCCGAGGCGGTGGGGTTCCGCGTCACCTATGGCGCGCTGTCGCTGCTTTTGATCGTGGTGGCGCTGCTTGCGGGCCGCACGGCGGGCGCCGATGGGGTGCAGGCCGCACCACAGGCCGGCGCCATCCCGGCAAAGGGCGCTTGATGCCCTGGCCCAATCGGCTATGTCGGGGCCTATGAGTGACGATCTGACCCAGCGCAGCGCCCTGCCCGCCGATCTTGTGACCCTGCTGGACGACTGGCCCCGCGCGGGCTGGTCCGATGTGCCGGGGTTCGAGGGGTTGTCAGCCTTTTGGCTTGACCGCCATCTTGGTTTTCGCGACCTGCTGGGCGGGTTGCAGCGCGATGCCGAACAGGCGGCCGCGCACAAGATCGACCCGAACCGCTGGCACCAGCGCCTGCTGCGCGGCGGCGAACAGCTGGTGCAAGGCTTGATCGGCCACCACCAGATCGAAGATCACAGCTATTTCCCGGCGATGCAGCGGCTTGAACCGCGGCTGGCGCGCGGGTTCGACCTGCTGGACGCCGATCATCACGCCCTCGACGCGCTGCTGGACGGGTTTGTCACAGCGGCCAACGATGCCTTGCAGGCGCCGGACATCCGCGAGGCGGCGCTTGTGTTTCACGCGCGCCTTGCGCCTTTTGAACGCGCGCTGATCCGGCATCTGGAGGATGAGGAGGATCTGGTGATCCCCGTCATCCTGAAACACCAGATGGGTTAGACCGGCTTACTTGCCAAGACACCAGCGCATGATGGCCTTTTGCGCGTGCAGCCGGTTTTCGGCCTCGTCGAACACCACCGAATGGGGGCCATCCATCACGGCGCTTGTCACCTCGTCGTTGCGATGCGCGGGCAGGCAATGCATGAACAGGCTGTCGGGCTTGGCGCGCGCCATCAGCGCCTCGTTCACCTGATAGCCGCGCAGCTGGTTGTGGCGGCGTTCCTTGGCGGATTCGGGATCGTGCATGCTGACCCAGGTGTCGGTCACGACAAGATCGGCCCCGATGACAGCGGTGTGGGGATCGCGCTCGATCTGCACATCCGATCCCTTGGCACGGGCGAATTGCACGAACTTCTCCTCGGGGTCGAGCGGTTCGGGCCCGGTGAAGGTGAAGTCAAACCCGAACTGGCCCGCCGCGTGCAGAAAGGACGCGCAGACGTTGTTGCCATCACCCGCCCAGACCACCTTTTTCCCGCCGATCGGCCCGCGATGTTCTTCATAGGTCATCACATCGGCCATGATCTGGCAGGGATGCGTGCGGTTGGTCAGGCCGTTGATCACGGGCACCGTGGCATGTTCCGCCATTTCCAGCAGCGTCGCCTCCTCGAAGGTGCGGATCATGATAAGATCGACATAGCGCGACAGGACGCGGGCGGTGTCGGCAATCGTCTCGCCATGGCCCAGCTGCATTTCCTTGCCCGACAGCACCATGGTCTGCCCCCCCATCTGGCGCACGCCCACATCAAAGGACACGCGGGTGCGGGTCGAAGGCTTTTCGAAGATCAGCGCGACCATATGCCCGGCCAGCGGCTGATCGTCATCGGGCGCCCCACGCGGGCGGCCCGCACGGGCGGATTTCATCGCATGGGCCGAGTCGATCATGGTTCTAAGCTCGGCAGCGTCGGTTTTGTGGATATCGAGAAAATGTTTCATATCATTTCGTTTTCTTTGCTGGACAGCGCCGGGGGGCTCTGTGCCCCCGGCCCCCCGGAGAGTCTGTGTCAAAGGTGCAGGCCGATCAGAGCGCGGCCTCCAGATCGGCTGCGGTCGCGTCAAGGCGGGACAGCGCCTCGGTGATGTCGGCTTCGGGGATATTCAGTGCGGGCAGCAGGCGCAGCACATTGTCGGCGGCGGCCACGGTCAGAAGGTGGCGGGCATAGCCGGCCTTGACCACATCCGTATTGGGCACCACGCATTTCAGCCCCAGGATCAGACCCTGGCCGCGCACCGCCTCGAACACCTTGGGGTGATTTGCGACAAGGCCCTCAAGGCCCTGACGGAACTGGGCGGCCTTCTGGCTGACGGCGTCGAGAAAGCCAGCGTCAGAGACGATTTCGGTCACGGCGGCGCCGATGGCGCAGCCCAAGGGGTTGCCGCCATAGGTGGAACCGTGGGTGCCCGCGACCATGCCAGAGGCCGCGCGTTCCGTGGCCAGCACCGCCCCAAGGGGAAAGCCGCCGCCGATGCCCTTGGCAACCATCATGATATCGGGGCTGACGCCCGCCCATTCATGGGCAAACAGCCGCCCGGTCCGCCCCATGCCGCATTGCACCTCGTCAAAGATCAAAAGCGTGCCGGTGCTGTCGCACAGATCGCGCAGCCCCTTGAGGCATTGGTCGGGAACCGGGCGGATACCGCCTTCGCCCTGAATGGGTTCGATGATGACAGCGCAGGTCTGATCCGTGATCGCGGCGCGGATCGCGTCGTGATCGGCCCATTTGATCTGGGTAAAGCCCGGCATCAGCGGCCCGTAGCCCTTGACCATCTTTTCGGAACCCGCTGCCGCGATCGCACCCGTCGATCGCCCGTGAAAAGCACCTTCAAAGGCGATGATCTGCGTGCGCTCGGGGTGGCCAGCCTCGTAATGATGTTTGCGCGCCATCTTGATGGCAAGCTCGGCCGCCTCGGTCCCGGAATTGGTGAAGAACACGGTATCGGCGAAGGTGCGCTCCACCAGAAGCAGCGCCAGCCGTTCCTGTTCGGGGATCGTGTAGATGTTCGACACATGCCAGAGCTTTTGCGCCTGCCGGGTCAGCACCTCGACCAGGGCAGGATGGGCGTGGCCAAGCGCGTTGACCGCGATGCCCGAGCCCAGATCAAGATATCGCGTGCCGTCCTCGGTCACGAGCCAGCTGCCCGAGCCGGAGACAAAGGCAAGGGGGGCGCGGTTATAGGTGGGCAGGACGGCGGAAATCATGGCGATGCCTTTCGAAAACAGACCAGGCCGAGGCCGTGGGTTTCCCGATCCAGAACAGGGAAGCCAAGGCGTAGCGGGTGGCCAAGGGGGATGTCAATCTGGGGATGGCCCATTGCGCCGGGCCGAGCGGAACCAGTCGCTCAGAAGCGTCGGGGACGTCGGATTATGGCGTGCCGCTGGGTCATGCCGTTGGGGTAGCGCAACGCCGGCGGCCTGTAAACGGGAATCTGACGGGATGTTTCGGGCCGGGGCGCTTGATCTTCGGCGTGCCGCCTTGTATCCCGCGCCGTCGCGGTTAGAATACGGCGCGACAGAGCCATCACAGCCCAATTGCGGAGATCACCATGTCCTGGACGGATGAGCGGGTTGAAACGCTCAAGAAGATGTGGGCCGAAGGCCAGTCGGCCAGCCAGATCGCCAAGGAACTTGGCGGCGTGACCCGCAACGCGGTGATCGGCAAGGTGCATCGTCTGGGCCTGTCGAACCGCGTGGGGGGTGGCAAGGACGAGACAGAGGATGACGTGCCGGTGATGGCGGCCAAGCCCGAGCCGGTGGCGCCCCGCCCCGCGCCAGAGCTGCGCCCCGAGCCTTCGGCCGCCGCAGCCCCCCGCCCTGCCCCGGAACGACCCGCCGCCGCCGCGGCACCCGCCGCGCCGTCCAATGTGACGCCCCTGCCGATCCGCAAGGCGATCATCCCCGCAGGCCAGCCGCTGCCGCCGCAGCCTTCGGCCAACGAGATCAGCCCCGAAGCCCTTGCCTCGGTGCGCGAGGTGGAAAAGCGCGCCAAGCGCCTGACCCTGATGGAACTGACCGAGCGCACCTGCAAATGGCCGGTCGGCGACCCGGCGACCGATGATTTCTGGTTCTGCGGCCTGCCCAGCCTGCCCGGCAAACCCTATTGCGAGGCGCATGTCGGCGTGGCCTTCCAACCGATGAGCGCAAGGCGCGATCGCCGCCGCTAGGTCATGACCCGGACCGGGCGCAAGGAACCGCTTTACCGCAAGGTCAACACCTTGGCCCGCGGTGTGCGGCACCCGGCCGGGGGCGAGGCGCGCTGGGACCGCAACACCAAGGCCGAGGCGCAAGCGGCGGCCGAGGGCGTGACGCGCGGCAAGCTGCGCACGGCCGCACGCTTTAGTGCGTTCGATTACACCCCCCTGTTCCGATTCCTGCTGTCGCGCGTGGGGCAGGACTGGGCCGCCGTTCATGCCGAAGCCATGTCCCGGCTGGACCGTGAGGCGCCGATCTTCTGGATCGTCGCGCTGCACCCCCAGGATCGGCGGCCCATGGTCCGCATCGGGGAAAGCACCTATTTCACGGGCCTTTATGTCACCGAGGACGGACGTCTGGCGCGGGTGGACCCCGATCTGACAGCCCCGATGATGCGCCCCTTCTGTGCCTGTTGCACCCACACCTTGAACGGCCAGCCCTTTGGTCTGCCCTTCGATCCGGCGCAGCCCCCGGGCCTGCCACAAGAGCCCCTGCCCTGATCGCGGCGCCAGCCGGGCTTTTGGGTCAGTTGCCGCCCAAAAGCCGCTCCAGCAGACGCCCGGCTTCGGCATCTATCGCCTCTTGCGCGCGGCGGCGGGCCGCATCTTCCATGCTTTCCCCCTCTTGCCGCACGATGCCAAGCTCCTCCTCCGCCTTGCGCTCCAGTTCTGCCTTTGCCCGCGCTTCGGCCTCCAGCGCCTCGGCCTTGGCCCGCGCCTCCAAGGCGCGTGCCTCCTCCTCCAGCCGTTCGCGCGCCAGGCTTTCCAGATCCAGCCGGAACGTCGGCTTGGCCCATGGGCCGGTGATCAGCAGCGGCACCATCACGCCCCCAGTGCCATCCACCGCCGCAAGCGCGACCGGGCGCAGCCGATAATCAAGCGTGCGCGCCCCAAGGTTGATCGTGCCGCTGCCCGTCGCGGTGACATAGGGGGCCTTCAGGTCAAGGTCCGAATTGCTCAGCACGCCCTGATCCATCGTGAAACTGGCGGAAATCGTCTCGAAGATGGTTTTCTGCCCTTCGCCGACGAAACCAGCGTCCAGCGTGCGCAGCATCCCGGCGATGTCGAGCCCGCGCAACTCTCCCTTGCCCAGCGACAGGCTGCCCGACCCGGACAGGCTGCGCATGATGGCATCGACTGAATTGCCGACGCCAAGGAACTTGAGGCGCAGATCGCCGGTGCCAATCAGCCGGTCATATCCGCCAAGGTCCATCAACAGCGGTTGCATCGCAAGATCGGCAAGCACCAGATCCCCGCCAACCGACAGGCCACCGCGGCCATTGACCACGAACTGACCGCTGATGTTGCCCTGATAGGCCGCCACCTGCCGCAGGTCGAACACCGCGCGCGCCCGGTCGATCGTGGTGACAACCCGCGTGGCGCCAAAACGGGCAAGGCCCAGATCGACAGCCTCCGCCGACAGGGCGACCGTGGCATCCAGCGCGCCCAGGGCCGACACGTCAATCGGCGCAGTCGGCCAACCGGAAGCCTGCGTGCCGCCGCGCGCGCCGCCGCCGATGTCGCCGCCCTGCCCGCCGATCAACCCGGCCAGCGACAGCGTGCCCGCCGCGACCTGTGCCGAAAGCTTTGGCCGCTCGCCCCCCGTGGTCAGGTCTGCATCCACCGTCAGCCGGTTGTCATCCAGCGTCAATGTGCCGCCGCGCAGGTGCACCGACATCTTGTCTGTCACCGTCAGCCGCCCGGCCGCCGTGATGCCGCCCGCGCCAAGCCCCGCGGGCAGGTCGGGGGCCGCCGCCCCCACCAGCGCGGAAAGGGCGGCCAGATCGCCAAGATCGGCCGTCAGATCGCCTTCGGCAGCCAGCGGGTTCCACCCGGCGCGCCCGCCAAAGGCAAGGTCTGCCCCACCGGCCTTGAGCGCAAGGTCAAGCGGCACCACCTTGCCGTCGAGAAAGGGCGCAAAGGCCCCGATCTTGCCCTCGAGCGCCAGATCCTGACCGTTCATCACCGCTGTCAGGGCGAAACTGGCCTCGCCGGCAAAGGCCGGAATGCGGATCTGGCCGTCAAGGCCCGTCAGATCGATGCGGGTGCCAGTGCCCTGATCTACAAAGGTAAAACTGCCATCCGTCACCTCGGCCAGATCGAGCGTGAAGGGCGTGCCCTCACCCGGCATGCCCGGCGCTGCGCTGCCGCCGTTCTGGCCACCAAACACCCAGTTTTCGCGCCCGTCCCGCGCCCGTTCAAGCAAGAGCCGGGGCGCCTCGGCACGGATGCCGGTGATCTTGACCTCGCCGCCGATCAGGGCCGCCATATCCAGCGCGATGCTCAGACCCTCGGCCCGCAGCATATCCCCGCCCTCGGACCAGTCGGCATTCGACACCGACACCGGCCCGGTCTGCACCCCAAGAACAGGCCAGACCGTCGGCCTGACCGCGCCCTCGATCACCAGCCTGCGCCCGGTGATTTCGGCAAACCTGTCCGCGGCAAGACCGGCGATCCGGTCGCTGGGGATCAGAAAGACCGCCGCAACGGCAAGAAAGACCAAAAGGCTCAGGGCCAGAACCGACCGGATCAACCAGCGCATGACAACTGCCTTCCCTTCAACATCAACAGACGTTTTTGTGCAGGCTACGCCGCAACCCCGCCCCCCCGCAACGGACCAGCGCCCGCCCGCCCGACGCACGGGGCCAATCGGCAAGACATCGCCGAAACCCGTGTCCCGCGATCACGCGGGCGAAAATGGCGTGCGCGAACCGGCGCCCATCGCACCGCTGCGACCTTTGCCCACCGCACGCGACCACCGCCTGCCCAAAGGCGCAAGGCGCGCTGCGTGCCCCCTATCCGCCTGCCCAAAACCCGGATATAGAGCGGCCCATGTCGCAAAATCCGCCCAATCTTCGCCCCGATCTGGCCCCGAAAGCCACCTTTGCCGAGGCCCCGCGCCCCGGCCAGCCCACCATCGGCATGGTCAGCCTGGGCTGCCCGAAGGCGCTGGTGGACAGTGAACGCATCCTGACGCGCCTGCGCGCCGAAGGCTATGCGATCAGCCCGGATTACAAGGGGGCCGATGCGGTGATCGTCAACACCTGCGGCTTTCTAGACAGCGCCAAGGCCGAAAGCCTTGAAGCCATCGGCGAGGCCTTGCAGGAAAACGGGCGGGTGATCGTGACGGGCTGCCTTGGGGCCGAACCCGAATATATCACGGGGGCGCATCCCAAGGTCTTGGCCGTCACCGGACCGCATCAGTATGAGGCGGTGCTGGACGCGGTGCATGGCGCGGTGCCGCCCTCGCCCGATCCGTTCATCGATCTGCTGCCGGCCAGCGGCGTCAGCCTGACCCCGCGCCATTACAGCTATCTGAAGATTTCCGAAGGCTGCAATCACAAGTGCAAGTTCTGCATCATTCCCGACATGCGCGGCCGTCTGGTCAGCCGCCCGGCCCATGCCATCCTGCGCGAGGCGGAAAAGCTGGTCGAGGCAGGGGTGCGCGAGCTTTTGGTGATCAGTCAGGACACCTCGGCTTATGGCGTGGACCGCAAGCATGACCTCTCGCCCTGGAAGGGCCGCGAGGTGCGGGCGCATATCACCGATCTTGCGCGCGAGATGGGCCAGCTTGGCGCCTGGGTGCGGCTGCATTACGTCTATCCCTACCCGCATGTGCGCGATCTGATCCCGCTGATGGCCGACGGGTTGATCCTGCCCTATCTGGACATCCCGTTCCAACACGCGCATCCCGAAACGCTGCGCCGCATGGCCCGGCCTGCCGCGGCCACCCGCACGCTTGATGAAATCCGCGCCTGGCGCAGCCAGTGCCCCGACATCACCCTGCGCTCCACCTTCATCGTCGGCTATCCGGGCGAGACGGAAGACGAATTCCAGACCCTGCTTGACTGGCTGGACGAGGCGCAGCTCGACCGCGTCGGCTGTTTCCAATACGAAAACGTCGCCGGTGCCCGGTCGAACGATCTGCCCGACCATGTGCCCGCCGAGGTGAAGCAAGACCGCTGGGACCGTTTCATGGAAAAGGCGCAAGCGATTTCCGAGGCAAAGCTGGCCGCCAAGGTGGGCCGCACCTTGCAGGTCATCGTGGATGAGGTGGATCAGGACGGCGCCACCTGCCGCACCATGGCCGATGCCCCCGAAATCGACGGCAACCTGTTCATCGACGAGGACTTCGAGACCCTGGCCCCCGGCGATATCGTGACAGTGACTGTGGATGAGGCAGGCGCCTATGATCTTTGGGGACATTTGACGCAATAGCCGCGCCAACCCGAAGCTGCCCCAATTTCTGCCTTTTTTTGCGGTATCTTCGCGCGTAAGAAGCCTGCATGCGGCCTTTCGGGGCAGCCTGACGCATGTGGACAGACTATTTCGGACGGCAGCCGCCGCTCCACGGAGGATTTTATGAAAGTTGCGATGATCGGAACGGGCTATGTCGGCTTGGTTTCTGGCGTTTGTTTTTCAGATTTTGGCCATGAGGTGGTCTGCGTTGACAAAGCGGCTGACAAGGTCGCGCGGCTGCAAGCGGGCGAGGTGCCGATTTACGAACCGGGTCTCGATGTGCTGCTGCAACGCAATGTCGAGGCGGGGCGCTTGCGCTTTACCACCGATCTGGCCGAAGCGGTGGCCGGCGCAGATGCCGTGTTCATCGCCGTGGGCACCCCAACCCGGCGCGGCGACGGTCATGCCGATCTGTCCTATGTGATGGCCGCCGCGACCGAGATTGCGCACGCCCTGACCGGGTTTGCGGTGATCGTGACGAAATCGACCGTTCCGGTCGGCACCAACCGCAAGGTGGCCGACATCATCCGCGCGGCCCGGCCCGACGTCGATTTCGAAGTGGCGTCCAATCCGGAATTCCTGCGCGAAGGTGCGGCCATCGACGATTTCATGCGCCCCGACCGGGTGGTCATCGGGCTGGAGGGGGAGCGCGCCCGCCAGGTGATGGCCGACATCTATCGCCCCTTGTTCCTGCGCGATTTCCCGATCGTCTTTACCGATCTGGAAAGCGCCGAGATGATCAAATACGCGGCCAATGGCTTTCTGGCGCTGAAGATCAGCTTCATCAACGAAATCGCCGCCCTGTGCGAACGTGTCGGCGCCGATGTGAAATCGGTGGCCAAGGGGATGGGGCTTGATGGCCGGATCGGCAACAAGTTCCTGCATGCCGGGCCCGGCTATGGCGGATCGTGCTTTCCCAAGGATACGCAGGCGCTGGCCCGCATCGGTCAGGACTATGGCGTGCCCCAGCGCATCACCGAAACCGTGATCGCGGTCAATGCGGAGGTGAAGCGGCGGATGATCGACAAGGCGCTGGACCTGTGCGACGGGTCGTTCAACGGGCGCAAGATTGCGGTGCTGGGCGTCACCTTCAAGCCCAATACCGATGACATGCGCGAAGCCCCGTCCCTGACCATCGTGCCCGCGATGATCGGGGCGGGCGCGCGCGTCACGGTGGTCGATCCTCAGGGTCGGCGCGAGGGCGAGCATCTGCTGCCGGGTGTCGAATGGCATGCCGATGCCTATTCGGCGGCTCAGGGTGCCGATCTGATCCTGATCCTGACCGAATGGAACGAGTTTCGCGCGCTTGACCTGCCGCGTCTTGCCGGGGTCATGCGGACGGCGCGCATGGCCGATTTTCGCAACATCTATGAACGGCGCAGCGTGCTTGACGCCGGGTTTGACGCCTATGATGCGGTGGGGCGCTGACGGCCATGCTGGACGTCGCCCCCAGCGACCTGCCCGATGTGCTGATCCTGACGCCGCGACGGTTCGGCGACGCCAGAGGCTGGTTCAGCGAAAGCTGGAACGCCGCCCGCATGGCACAGGCCGGTCTGGTCTTTGACTTCGTGCAAGACAACCATTCCTTTTCCGCCGAAAAAGGCACCCTGCGCGGCCTGCATTATCAAAAACCGCCCCGGGCACAGGACAAGCTGGTGCGCTGCACCCGTGGCGCGATCTTTGACGTGGCGGTGGATGTCCGCATCGGCTCGCCCACCTATGGGCTTTGGACCGGGGTAGAGCTGAGTGCCGAGAATGGCCGGCAACTTCTTGTGCCCAAAGGGTTCTTGCATGGCTTTGTCACCCTGGGCCCCGATACCGAAGTGCAATACAAATGCAGCGATGTCTATGCGCCCGACTGCGATGGTTCGGTCATGTGGAACAGTTGCGGCATCGTCTGGCCGGAGGGCTGCTTTGACACCGCCCTTGGCCCCGTCCTGTCAGACAAGGACCGCAAGGCCGAACCCTTTGCCACGTTCAGATCGCCCTTTGTCTATGGAGAGCGGGCATGAAGATCCTTGTGACCGGAGGGGCCGGGTTCATCGGCTCGGCCGTCGTGCGGCAAGCCATCGCCCGGGGGCACCGGGTCATCAATCTGGACGCCCTGACCTATGCGGCGAACCTCGAAAATCTGGCCAGCGTCGAGACCTCCTCACTTTACACTTTCGAACATGCCGATATCCGCGACCGGGCCGCGCTTGTGCGGATCTTTGCCACGCACAGCCCTGATTGCGTTATGCATCTGGCGGCTGAAAGCCATGTGGACAGGTCAATCGACGGCCCTGGTGACTTTATAGAAACGAACATTACCGGCACATTCAACCTGCTTGAGGCTGCCCGCAGCCATTGGCAGGCGGCCGGGCGGCCCGACGGCTTTCGCTTTCACCATATTTCGACCGACGAGGTGTTCGGCAGCCTTGGCACCACCGGCCAGTTCGATGAATCGACCCCCTATGACCCGCGCAGCCCCTATTCGGCGTCAAAGGCGGCCAGCGACCATCTGGTGCGCGCCTGGCACGAAACCTATGGCCTGCCGGTGGTTCTGACCAATTGTTCGAACAATTACGGCCCCTATCATTTTCCCGAAAAGCTGATCCCGGTCGTGATTTTGAACGCACTGCACGGGAGGGCGATCCCGGTCTATGGCACGGGCGAAAACGTGCGGGACTGGCTTTATGTCGAGGATCATGCCGATGCGCTGCTGACGGTGCTGGAGCGCGGCGCGACCGGGCGCAGCTATGCCATCGGCGGCGAGAATGAGCTGCGCAACATCGATCTGGTGCGGATGATCTGCGCGCTGATGGACGAGATGCACCCAAGTGGCGCCCCGCATGCGCGGCTGATCACCTTTGTGACCGACCGCCCCGGCCATGATGCACGCTATGCCATTGATCCGTCACGGATTCGCGCCGAACTGGGCTGGCGGCCCTCGGTGACGGTCGAGCAAGGTCTGCGCCGCACCGTGCGCTGGTATCTGGACAACGCCGCCTGGTGGCAGCCGCTGCTCGACCGTCAGGGCGTAGGCAAGCGGCTGGGGACAAAGGCATGACGCTGCTGGTCTTTGGCAGGACGGGTCAGGTCGCGCAGGCATTGATGCGGCTGGCGCCAGAGGCGGTGTTCCTTGGGCGCGAGGCGGCCGATCTGACCGATCCCGGGGCCTGCGCCGCAGCGGTTCACCGGGTGGGGCCATCGGCCGTGATCAACGCCGCGGCCTATACGGCGGTGGACAAGGCCGAAACCGACGCGGCTGTGGCCGAGGCGGTCAATACGCTTGCCCCCGGCGCCATCGCGGCAGCCTGCGCGCAGATCGACGTGCCACTGGTGCATCTGTCAACCGATTATGTCTTTGATGGCGCGGGCACATCGGCCTTTGCGCCCACGCAGAGGCCAGCCCCCCTTGGGGTTTATGGCCGCACCAAGGCCGAGGGCGAGGCACGGGTGCGCGCCGCGGGCGGGGCCCATGCGATCCTGCGCACCTCTTGGGTGTTTTCCGCAGACGGGTCCAATTTCGTCAAGACCATGCTGCGCCTGTCTGAAAGCCGCGACCGACTTGCCATCGTCGCCGATCAGGTGGGGGGCCCGACCCCCGCCGCCGCCATCGCCGAGGCCTGTCTGGTGATCGCGGCACGGCTGCGCGCCTCCCCTGCGCTGAGCGGCACCTATCATTTCGCGGGAACGCCCGATGCCACATGGGCAGAGTTTGCCCGCACGATCTTTGCCCTGTCAGGCCGCAAGGTCGAGGTCGCCGAGATCGCCACCGCCGATTACCCGACCGCCGCGCGCCGCCCGCTCAACTCGCGGCTGGATTGCGCATCCACCACGGCGGCCTTCGGCCTTGAGCGCCCCGATTGGCGCGCGGGTTTGCAAGATGTATTGAACACGTTGGAGGCATCGGCATGACGGCACGCAAGGGCATCATTCTGGCGGGCGGCTCTGGCACGCGGCTGTGGCCGATCACCATGGGCGTGTCAAAGCAGCTTTTGCCGATCTACGACAAGCCGATGATCTATTATCCGCTGTCAACGCTGATGCTGGCCGGCATCCGCGACATCGCGATCATCACCACGCCCGAAGATCAGGCGCAGTTTCAGCGGCTTATGGGGGATGGCACGCAGTGGGGCGTGCGGTTCGAATGGATCGTGCAACCGTCGCCCGACGGGTTGGCGCAGGCCTATCTTCTGGCCGAAGACTTTCTTGCCGGGGCGCCTTCGGCCATGGTGCTGGGCGACAACATCTTTTTTGGCCATGGCCTGCCCGAGTTGTTGCGCGCCGCCGACAGCCGCAGCTTGGGTGGCACGGTGTTCGGCTACCGCGTGACGGACCCCGAGCGCTATGGCGTGGTGGATTTCGACGCGCAGGGCAAGGTTCGCGCCATCATCGAAAAGCCCAGCGTGCCGCCATCGAATTACGCCGTGACGGGGCTTTACTTTCTGGATGGCCGCGCGCCCGCCCTGGCGCGCAAGATCACGCCCTCGGCGCGGGGCGAGTTGGAGATCGTGGATCTGCTGCTGGCCTATCTGGCCGAAGACAGCCTGCGGGTGGAACAGATGGGCCGCGGCTATGCCTGGCTTGACACGGGAACGCATGAAAGCCTGCTGGACGCGGGCAATTTCGTGCGCACCCTGACCGGACGTCAGGGCCTGCAAGTGGGCTGCCCGGACGAGATTGCCTTTCGCCTTGGCTGGATCACCGCGCAGGATCTTCTGGCGCGGGCCGAAGTGTTCCGCAAGAATGACTATGGCAAGTATCTGCTTACGGTTGCGCGCCACGGCTGATCCGCGCGCGGCTTGGGCAGAAGGCCCGTTTTCGGGAATAACATGGTCTGTCAGTGGCTTGGCAGAACATCTTGATGCGCCTTGCGCGGGCGGCAGGATCGCCACCCCTAGTATCTGCCAACAGTCTGTGGACAAGTTCTTGATGATGCTGTTCAGATCGGCCGGCAGGCGCTAGAAGTTTTCAACAGAATCGTTTGGGATGGGTAAAGACAAGACAATGCCGGGGCATTCTCCCAAACTGGCTGTTGCTTTGCTGGGCCTTGCGGTTCTGGCATCCTGTTCAACCCCGCGTGGTGCCGCGCTGCAAAGCGAAGTCTTGCGCGGCCAGAACGATGAGACTGCCGAATTTCAGGTGGTTCAGGTCACAAGCCAGACATTGGACACGGTGGCGCATTGGCCGCCCACCGGCTGGCCCGGGTCCTATCAATGGTTGCCCAACAGTTCCGGGTCGAACAGCCCGCTGATCGCCTCGGGCGACAAGATCTCGCTGGTGATCTGGGACCCGCAGGACAATTCGCTGATTGCGGGCGAAGGGCAGCGGTCGGTCAACCTGCCCAACCTGACCGTGTCGCCAGAGGGCACGCTGTTCGTGCCTTATGTCGGCGACGTGTCGGTGCGGGGCAAGACGCCGTCACAGGTCCGCCAGGAGATTGAACAGGCGCTCGCCCCGACCGTCCCTTCGGCACAGGTGCAGTTGACGGTTGACGTCGGGCGCCTCAATTCCGTTGACATCGTGACGGGCGTGGGCCGGTCGGGACCCTATCCGCTGATGGACCGCAACACCACGATCCTGTCGCTGATCGCGGTCGCGGGCGGGGTCGCGACAAACCTGCGCAATCCCTTGGTGCGGCTGATCCGCGATGGCAGGACCTATGAAATCCGCGCCGAGATGCTGTTTTCCGACGCATCGAAGAACGTGTTGATGAAGGGCGGCGACAAGGTTTTCGTCGAGGAGGACCGCCGTTACTTTACCGCGCTTGGGGCCACGGGGCGCGAGGAGTTGATCTATTTCGACCGCGAGGAGGTCAGCGCGATGGAGGCGCTGTCGCGCGTCGGCGGGCTTGTCGATGCGCGCGCCGACCCCAAGGGTATCTTGATCCTGCGCAATTACGATGCAAAGCATCTGCGATCCGACGGAACGGGGCCGCAAAAGACCCAGGTGGTCTTCGCGATCGATCTGACCAGCGCGGCGGGGCTTTTTGCCGCGCGGGCCTTTGAGATCAACCCGAAGGACACGATCCTTGTCACCGAGTCGCCAATGGTTGCGGCAAGTTCCATCATGGGTCTGATCGGCAGCGCCTTTGGCCTGCGCAATCAGGTGGTGAATGAATGAGTGGCGGCACACGGGGCGTCGCAGGTTGGTTGCCCTGCGCCCTCTGGTTGTGCTAACCCTTTGATTGCGACATAAAAGGGGCGCCGTCATGTCCGACCCATCCGATGCAAGCCATGTGGCCCCTGCACAGGGCAACGCCTGCGTGGCGATCTGTCTGCACCGCGCCAGTCTGGCAGAATTGGTGCAGCACCATCCGCTGGCGCAAGATGCGGCGGTCGTGGTGTTTTGTGCCGAAGACATCGGGCAGGCAAAGCTGACCGAGCTGGAGGCCGCGCGCTCTGTCACCACGCGCTTCGGGTTTCCCGCGGCGCAGGCGGGCGAGGCTGAGCTGCACCTGTTCAACATGCCCGGACTTGCGAGCTTTGCCGCACCCACCCCGGCGCTGCGCGCGATCATGCCGGGCTTGCGCCAGGTGGCGAAAACGGCAGTTCCGCTGATTGCCGAGGCGGAGCTTGCGGCCGCAGTGCCGCCGGTCCCGCGGGCTCTGACGCTGTATCTGGACTGTCCGGGCAGCGAAACCGCGGTTTTCGATCTGCTGGAGCGCGCGGGCCTGCTGGCGCGTGTGACCGATCTGGTCTTGCGCTGCGGGGAGGACGCGTTTTTCGAATCCGCCGCCGATCGCAGCACGATCGAGGCCCTGCTGAAGGGCAAGGGGTTTGCCCTGCGCAACACCCATCGCGACGACCCGGATTGGCCGGTGCTGAGCTTTGGCCAGGATGTCGAGGCGCGGCTGACCGCGTCAAGGATCGAGGAACTGACCACCGCGCTGGCGCAGGCCGACGCTCTGGCGACGGCGCTGCGCGCCGAAAAGGCCGCCTTGGACCTGCGTTTGCAGCACGAGGAACTCGGCACAGCCCAAGCCACCGACGCCTTGCAGGCCGAGCGCGCCGCACATGAGGCGCTTCGCGAGGATCATGCGGCGTTGCGGTCGGAGCATGAGGCGTTGCAGGTCCGCGCCGCCGCGTTGCAAGCCGAGGTCGAGGCCGCGCAGACCCTGCGCGCCGAGCATGAGGCGCTTCGGTCGCAGCATGAAGTGCTTCGGTCAGAGCGGGACGCGTTGCAGGGTCGGGCCGCCGCGTTGCAAGCCGAGGTCGAGGCCGCGCAGACCCTGCGCGCCGAGCATGACGGGCTGCGCCAAGATCATGAGGCGCTTCGGTCAGAGCGGGACGCGTTGCAGGGTCGCGCCGCCGCGTTGCAGGCCGAGGTGGAGGCCGCGCACACCCTGCGCGCCGAGCATGAGGCGCTTCGGTCGGAGCATGAGGCCTTGCGGTCCGAGCGGGACGGGTTGCAGGGGCGCGCCGCCGCGTTGCAGGCCGAGGTGGAGGCCGCGCGCACCCTGCGCGCCGAGCATGACACGCTGCGCCAAGAGCATGAGGCGCTTCGGTCCGAGCGGGACGCGTTGCAGGGTCGGGCCGCCGCGTTGCAGGCCGAGGTGGAGGCTGCGCAGACCTTGCGCGCCGAGCATGACACGCTGCGCCAGGATCATGAGGCGCTTCGGTCGCAGCACGACGCGTTGCAGGGGCGCGCCGCCGCGCTGCAAGCCGAGGTGGAGGCCGCGCAAACCTTGCGCGCCGAGCATGACACGCTGCGCCAAGATCATGAGGCGCTTCGGTCGGAGCATGATGCGTTGCAGGGTCGCGCTGCCGCGTTGCAAGCCGAGGTGGAGGCTGCGCAGACCCTGCGCGCCGAGCATGAGGCGCTGCGGTCGGAGCATGAGGCGTTGCGGGGTCGGGAGGCCGATTTGCAGGCCGACCTGAGCGGGTTGAATGCGGCGCACGACGCGTTGGCGACCGAGGTCGAGGGCCTGCGCAAGCGGCTGGCGGCAAGCGAGGCACAGCTTGGTGAGGTTCGCGAAAAGGCCGACTGGCGATACAGCCGGATCGGCGAACTTGAAGCCACGCTGACCAAGAAAGCCGAAACCAACGCTGCCGAACTGGCAAAGATGCAGGCGCAGTGCGACCGGCTTGCGACCGAACTGGCCGAAGAAAAGTCGAGGGCCGCCGACACCGCGAAGGCGCGGGCTCAGGCGGCCACCGAGCTTTCCTTTGCCGCGCGCGTTCAGGCGATGCAACAGCTTGATCTGCAACATCTGCGCGAGCAGTTGAAGATCAGCGAGCGGGAGCGGATCAAGCAGGAAGATCTGCTGCGGAAACTGACCCCGAAACTGGCCCAGGCCGCGCAGCACCTTCAGGCGCTGCAAGACCAGCACGCCATGGGCAGCCTGCCGCCTGCGACCGCACGGATCGCGTCGATCGAGACGGACAGCAAAAAGCAGAAGAAGGCGAAAAAGGCCAAGACGAACAAGGTCGGGCGTATGGCATGACCTCAGCGCCCGATATTGACAGCCTGACCGCGGAGTTGCACGAGGCGTTGGAGCTTTTGGCAGATTACGCGGGATCGGACGGGCGAACGATCAGCCCCGAGCCGCTGCCAAGCCTGCTGGATGAGTGCAAGGCGATCTGCGACGGCTTCGCGCAGCCTGCCCCGTATCGCAGCATCCATCACCTTGCCTGCACTGGTGGAACCCTGATCTCGAAGTGCATCGCGGCCCTGCCCAATGTCGTTCTGCTGAGCGAGATCGACCCGATCAGTCCAAAGGAGTTGCGGCAGAACTTTGCGACGGGCTTCGCCCCGACCGACATCCTGCTCGGACTGCACCGGGCAAGCCACAGGGTTGCACCAGAAGTGATGATCGAGGTGTTCAAGTCGGCGATAGCAACCGCGCAAAATGCGTTGTCGATGCGTGGGGCGATTCTGGTGCTGCGCGATCATGCGCATGGTCAATTCTGCACGGTGGTCGATCACGACAAGCGGCCAACCCTCCATGACATGCTGGCTGACTGTGGCCCGCAACGCGCGGTCGTGACCGTGCGGCACCCGCTGGAGAGCTTTGCCGCCCTTTTTGCAAAGCAGGGACAGTGGCACCTTTTTGAACCCTTCGACCTTGGCAGCTATGCCAGGCGTTATCTGGCGTTTCTGGACCGGCACCAAGGGATGCCGATGATCCGTTACGAGGATTTCGTCGAAAACCCGCAAGGCACGTTGGAGGAGATCTGCCACATCCTCGACCTGCCCTATAGCCTGCTGGCGCTTGATCTGATCGGGGCGGTGCAGCTGTCGGGGGACAGCGGCCGAAGCGGCTCCACCATCGAGCAGCGCCCGCGGCGCGACATCCCGCCCGAAATCGACAAGGACCGCGCCGAGGCGGACTATGTCACCTTGTGCAGTCAGTTGGGCTATGACCCCTGACAGACATCTGCGCCCCCGCAAAGCGGGGCGGCCGCAGACAACCGCCCAAGATTTGGGCAACCGATACAACTTTCGCCGCTGGACAGGACCGGCTTCTTGTTAATGAATCATTGCTGCATTAGGGAGTGTGGGTATTCGGGGTATTTGCCCCAAAGACCACCCGTTTATCAGGAAACAGGATTGTGAACGATTCTTTCAGATATGACGTGGGTATCGTCGGCCTTGGCTATGTCGGGCTGACCTTGGCCACGGTTCTTGCCGAAGTCGGTATGAAAGTCCTTGGCGTCGAAAAGCGCAAGGACGTGGTGGACCTGACGAATGCCGGCAAACCGCATTTTTCCGAGGCGGGGATCGACGAGGCGCTGAGCCGTGTGGTCAAGAGCGGCAATCTTGTTTCGGCTCAGGACTTCAACCCCTCGGCGCCCTGCGATGTCTATATCATCACGGTCGGCACGCCACTGAATGCCGATGGCAAGGCACGGCTGGACATGATCGAAGCGGCCTCGCGCCAGGTGGCCGAAAACATGCCAGACGGCGCCCTGGTCATCCTGCGCTCCACCGTCAAGATCGGCACGGCACGAACCGTGGTTGCCCCCATTCTGGAGGCGTCGGGAAAATCCTTTGCCATCGCGATGTGCCCCGAGCGCACGCTGGAAGGCAAGGCGCTGCAAGAATTGCGCGAATTGCCCCAGATCGTGGGGGCCGACAGCCAGGACGTCCGCGACCGCGCGGCGGCGGTCTTTCGCCGCCTGACCAACACGGTGGTTCAGGTTGCCACGCTTGAAACGGCCGAAATCATCAAACTGGTGGACAACACCTATCGCGACGTCCAGTTCGCTTTTGCCAACGAGGTGGCGCGCGTCTGTGAAGTTTACGGCGTGAACGCGCATGAGGTGATCGCCTCGGGCAAGCTGGGCTACAAGCGGACCAATGTGCCCCTGCCCGGTCTGGTCGGCGGACCCTGCCTGGAAAAGGACCCGCATATCCTGTTCCAAAGCGCGCGGGACCGCGGGATCGCGCTGGAAATCACCCAGTCCAGCCGGCTTGTGAATGAACGCCAGCCTTATGAAACGGTGGATTTCATCCTTGCCGAGATGGCGCGGCGCGGCCTGACCGACACGGCCGAGATTGCCTTGCTGGGCATGGCGTTCAAGGGCGTGCCCGCCACCGACGATCTGCGTGGGTCGATGTCGCTCAAGGTGCTGGATGCACTGGCCAAGGCGCGTCCCGGGCTGCGGGTGCGGATCTATGACCCGGTGGTGCCTGCCGCGGATCTTCAGGCGCAGGTGCCGGGCCATACCGCTTTTGACAGCCTTGCCGAAGCGGTCGAGGGTGCAAGTGTGGTGATCATCGCCAACAACCATCCCGATCTTGGCCGCAAGCAACCGATCGATCTGCATGAATTGATGGGGCCCAAGGGCTTTATCTACGACTATTGGAACCATTTCAGCAATTTGTCGCCAGCCGAACTGGGCCGGTCCTACTTCGCGGTCGGCAACATCAAGAGGACAGTCTGATGACAAGACGGGTTATCGTAACCGGGGGCGGTGGTTTCATCGGCGCCTACCTTGTCAAGAAGCTGGTGCGAGACGGCTGGGATGTGGGCGTTGTCGATACGATGGTGCGCGGCGACGCCAGCCGTTTTGCCGAAGTCGCCGATCAGGTCCGGCTGCACAGCATCGATGTGCGTGACGAAGATGCCGTGACCAAGGCCGTGGATGGCGCCGAGGTGGTGATGCACCTGGCCGCGATCAATGGCACCGAGAACTTCTACAAACGCCCGGAACTGGTGCTGGATGTCGGCATTCGGGGCGCGCTTGCGGTTGTCAACGCCTGCCGTCGCGCCGGGGTGCCCGATCTTGTGGTCGCCTCGACCGCCGAGGTGTATCAGACCCCTGCCGTGGTTCCGACGCCGGAAAACATCGCGCTGATGCTGCCCGACAGCCTGAACCCGCGCTATTCCTATGGTGGATCGAAGATCGCGTCGGAACTGATCGCGTTCAATTACGCGCAGGACCATTTCCGCAAGGTGCAGGTGTTCCGCCCGCACAACATCTATGGCCCGGACATGGGCTGGAAACATGTGGTGCCGCAATTCATCCTGCGCGCCGCAGCAGCGCTGGAAGGGGGCAAGACCGCAGCGCCCTTCCCGATTCAAGGCGACGGGCAGGAAACGCGCGCCTTCTGCTATGTGGATGACGTGGTCGATGGCATCGTGACCATGTATGAAAAGGGTGGCCACCGCGAGGTTTATCATATTGGGAATGATGAAGAAATCTCGATCCGCGAACTTGTGGCGCGGCTGGGCACGGTGATGGGCGGCACGCTTGCGATCGAGCCTTCGGCAGGGGCCGAGGGCGGCACGCCGCGCCGGTGCCCCGATATTTCCAAGATGCGGGCGCTTGGCTATGCGCCAAAGATCGACATGCTGGAAGGTCTGCGCCGCACCACCGAATGGTATCTGGCCAACCGTGACCGTGTTGCCGCCAACGAATTGATGTGAGGACCTGATGGACAGCACCGCACGCATCTACGTCGCAGGCCACCGGGGCATGGTGGGCTCGGCCATCCTGCGCAACCTGCAAGCCCGCGGATACACCAATCTCGTCACCCGCACCCATGCCGAGTTGCCGCTGGATCAACCGGGCGCGGTCGATGCCTTCTTTGCCGCCGAAAAGCCCGATTACGTTTTCCTTGCGGCAGCAAAGGTGGGCGGCATCATTGCCAACGCGACCCAGGGCGCGGATTTCATTCGCGAGAACCTGAAGATCCAGACCAATGTGATCGATGCCGCCTGGCGCAACGGCGCCAGCAAGCTGATGTTCCTCGGCTCCAGCTGCATCTACCCGCGTCTGGCCGAACAGCCCATCCGCGAGGACAGCCTGCTGACCGGCGAGATGGAGCCGACCAACCTGCCCTATGCGGTGGCAAAGATCGCGGGCAAGGTGATGTGCGACGCCTATCGCGCGCAATATGGCTTTGACGCCTTTACCGTCATGCCGTCGAACGTCTATGGCGTGGGCGACAACTTCCACCCCGAACACAGCCATGTTGTGGCCGGCATGATGCGCCGCTTTCACGAGGCGAAGCTCGCTGGCGCGCCCGAGGTGGTGGTCTGGGGCACCGGCACCCCGATGCGAGAGCTGATCGACGCCGACGACCTTGCCGATGCCTGCGTCTTTCTGATGCTGAACCATCACTACGGCGGCATGGTGAACGCGGGCTCCTCCGAGGAGATCTCGGTCGGCGATCTGGCCCGTCTGATGGCCGAGGTGACGGGGTATCAGGGCCGTGTGAGCTTCGACACCGCCCGCCCCGACGGCACCCCGCGCAAGATCATGGACAACACCCGCCTGCACAGCCTAGGCTGGCACCCGAAAACAACCATCCGCGACGGCATGCACAAGATGTATCGGTGGTGGGTGAGTAGCACATCAGCATCTTCAAAGTGAAACGGTGAGGGGTAAGATCATGGCCGAACGGCGTCCTACGAAACGGCACTCTTTTGAAAAGCTGATTG
>JALOSF010000044.1 GCA_025458525.1 Cypionkella sp.
GGCTTTGGCGACGGGCTGGAGGCAGATGCAGCCGCCACCCGGATGATTGCCGCCCGCTTTCCCGAGGTGCTGATCGCGGCGTCCTGCTCCAAGAACTTCGGCATCTACCGCGAGCGCACGGGGGTGCTGATCGCGCTGACCGATCCCGCCCGCCGCGCCACAGTGCAAGGCAATCTGAATTTCCTGAACCGCCAGAACTTCAGCTTTCCGCCAGATCACGGCGCGCGGGTGGTGACGATGATCCTTGAGGATGCCGCCCTGCGCGCCGATTGGCAGGCAGAGCTGGAGGAGGTGCGGCAGAACATGCTGACGCTGCGCAAGACGCTGGCCGAGGAACTGCGCAAGGCCACGAATTCCGACCGCTTCGATTTCGTGGCGCATCACCGTGGCATGTTCAGCCGCCTTGGCCTGTCCGAGGCGCAGGTGAACCGCTTGCGCGAGACGCATGGCATCTACATGGTCGGCGACAGCCGGATCAACATAGCCGGGCTCAATGCGCGCACTGTGCCGATCCTCGCGGCTGCCATCGCCTCTGTCGCGGGCTGATCCGGCCGCGAGATGACATGCAAAAGCCCGCGCCGCGCGCGGGCTTTTTTCTATCCTTGCGCAGAAAAAGACCCGGATCTTGCGATCCGGGCCAGCTTCAGGCCGACAGGGAGGAGGAGCGCCGGCCCTTTGTTCGGTCACATGTTGTAGGCGCGCTCGCCATGCGAGGTCAGGTCCAGACCTTCGCGCTCGGCATCTTCCTTGACGCGCAGACCCATGATCATGTCCACGATCTTGTAGAGCACGAGGCTGGCGATACCGCACCAGACGATGGTGATCGCGACGCCCTTGATCTGGATCCAGATCTGCGCACCCATCGCATTGCCGCCGTAGTGGATGCCGCCCATGGACGGGTCGTTCACGACCGCGGTGCCGATGGCGCCGATGATCCCGGCCACGCCATGGATGCCAAAGACATCAAGGCTGTCGTCATAGTTCAGCTTGTGCTTGACCGATGACACGAAGAAATAGGCCGCTGCCGACGCCACGCCACCCAGAACGATCGCGCCGACCGGGCCCGCGAAACCGGCGGCCGGGGTCACGGCCACAAGGCCAGTCACCATGCCCGACACGGCACCCAGCATCGAGGCCTTGCCACGCAGCATCATCTCGAGCACGACCCAGACCAGCACCGCACCCGCCGTCGCCGTGAAGGTGTTGATCATCGCCAGACCGGCGCCGCCATTGGCCTCGAGGTTGGACCCGGCGTTGAAGCCGAACCAGCCCACCCACAGCATCGATGCGCCCACCATGGTCAGCGTCATCGAATGGGGTGCCATGTTGTCCTTGCCATAGCCCACACGCTTGCCCACCAGGATGCAACCGACGAGCGCCGCGATACCGGCGTTGATATGCACCACGGTGCCGCCGGCAAAGTCCAGCGCGCCCCAGCCATAGATCAGGCCATCCGAATCCCACACCATATGGGCGACGGGGAAATACACGATCGTGACCCACAGCGCGATGAAGACCAGCAGCGCGCCGAACTTGATGCGCTCGGCGAAGGCGCCGACGATCAGCACGGCGGTGATGCAGGCAAAGGTCATCTGGAAGCTGATGAAGACGAATTCCGGGATCACCACCCCGGCGGTGAACGTGGCCGCCATCGATTCATAGGTGACGCCCGACAGGAAAGCCTTGCCCAGACCGCCCCAATAGGCCGAAGGCGCATCGCCAAAGGCCATCGAATAGCCCCAGAGCACGTAGATCACGATCACCAGTGCCGTGATCACGGTGGACTGCATCAGAAGCGACAGCATGTTCTTCGTGCGCACGAGACCACCGTAGAACAGCGCGAGGCCCGGCAGGATCATGAACAGGACCAGCACGGTCGAGATCATCATCCAGGCCACGTCGCCCTTGTCCATCACATCGGCTACGGCGGGGGCCGCTTCGGCTGCCGCCTCGGTCGCGGCTTCCGTGGTCGTGGTGGCCGCATCCTGCGCCCAAGCGGGCAGACTGGCAAAGAGCGATGCACCCAGCATCGTCAGGCCAGAAACTTTCAACAGATCTTTCATCTTTGCGTTTTCCCCTGTCCCCAACGCGTCAGAGCGCATCGTCATTGATTTCGCCGGTGCGCACGCGCACCGCATGCTGAACATCCAGCACGAAGATTTTCCCATCGCCGATCTTGTCGGTCTTGGCGGTGGTGCGGATCGTCTCGACGACCGCATCGGCAAGGCTGTCGCTGACCACGATCTCAAGCCGCACCTTCGGCACGAAGTTCACGGCATATTCCGCGCCGCGATAAATCTCGGTGTGGCCCGACTGGCTTCCGAAACCCTTGATTTCAGTCACCATCATGCCGCGAACCCCGATGGTGGTCAGTGCTTCGCGCACCTCCTCGAGCTTGAACGGCTTGATTGCTGCAATGATTAGTTTCACGTCCTTCCCCTTCTTTTGTGTGGGGCCCTGGGGCGGGCCCTTGCAGATAGAAGCGGGCTTTCCCCGGGGCAGAACAAGAAAAGGCCAGCGGGATCTTGCCGGAAACTGGCGGCAACTGCACAAATTTTATACTTATTGTGCGACTTGATTAAAAATTAAGCGCGCAAGGTATCCGAATCGTGAAGCCATCCTCTCCACAACCCCTGCTATTCGGGCTAGAGTCGACCAAAAGAAGACGCATGAAAAGTTGGGCGGGCCATGGCAGCTTCGGGTAACGGTGGTGGAAAACTGGTGGCGGACAAACGCTATGGTGCGGCACGGCCGGCACCCGCACGCACGTCGTCCGGTGGCAAGCCGCCCCGCACGCCTGCGCCGCGCAAACCTCCGCGCAAGCATGGCTTTGTCGTCGGCTTCATCCTGGGGCTCTGGCGTCTGATCTGGCGCGTCCTGTGGGGCGTGACCTGGCGGGTCGGCGCGGTGGGCGGCATGGTTCTGGCGCTGGCGGTGTTCTATTTCTACAGCCAGCTTCCCCCCGTCACGGCCCTTCTGGACGGGCGCGCGCGCGGGTCTGTCACCATGCTGGACCGCGAGGGCCAGGTCTTTGCCTGGCGTGGCGAAACCTTTGGCGGCCAGATCACGGCGGCCAATGTCTCGCCCTTCCTGCACGATGCGGTGGTCGCGACCGAGGATCGGCGGTTCTATCGCCACTTCGGCATCAGCCCGCGCGGCATCGCCGGGGCCATTCGCATCAACCTGGCCGAAGGGCGCGGGCCGCTGTCGGGCAACGGCGGGTCCACCATCACGCAGCAGGTGGCCAAACTTCTGTGCCTTGGCGTGCCCTATGACCCGTCGCAGTGGGAGTCGGAGGCCGCCTATGAACAGGACTGCCGGGGTGGCGGCATCTGGCGCAAGATCAAGGAAATCCCCTATGCGATGGCGATGGAGGTCAAGTATTCCAAAGAGGAAATCCTGACCATCTATCTGAACCGCGCCTATATGGGTGCGGGCGCGCGCGGGTTCGAGGCGGCGGCGCAGCGCTATTTCGGCAAATCGGCCAATGCGGTGAACCCTGCCGAAGCGGCGATGCTGGCGGGTCTGCTGACCGCGCCGTCGCGCTTTGCGCCCACCAACAACCTTGAACGCTCGCAGGCGCGGGCCGCCGTTGTGATCGGGCTGATGGAGGAGCAGGGCTATCTGACGCCCGCGCAGGCCGCCGAGGCGCGGGCCAACCCCGCCCGCCTGTCAAAGGCGGCCGAGACCCAGTCAGGCGGTGCCTTTGCCGATTGGGTGATGGAAACCACACCCAGTTTCCTGTCATCCACGACGACCGAAGATGTCATCATTCGCACCACGCTTGACCAGCGCTTGCAACGCGCCGCCGAGGAGGCGCTGGATTTCATCTTCGAAACCAAGGTGAAAGAGGGGTCCAAGGCACAGGCGGCCATCGTGGTGATGTCGGCAGATGGCGCGGTGCGCGCCATGGTCGGCGGACGCGAGGCCGCGGCGGCCGGCAGTTTCAACCGCGCGACGCAGGCCAAGCGGCAGACCGGGTCCAGTTTCAAGCCCTTTGCCTATGCGGCAGCGATGGATCTGGGCTTTACCCCCGCCGATTATGTCGAGGACACGCCGCTGACCATCAACATCCCCGGGTCGGGCGCCTGGACGCCAAAGAATTATGACGAGCGGTTCAAGGGCATGATCACCCTGACGCAGGCCCTTGCCGAAAGCCGCAACATCCCGGCGGTCCGGGTGTCCGAGGCGGTGGGGCGCGATGCGGTGCGCCGGGTGGCGAACGGGTTCGGCATCGTCTCGGCCTTGGCGGACGGGCCGGCGCTGGCGCTGGGGGCGTCGGAATCCTCGCTGCTCGAGATGTCGGGGGCCTATGCCGGCATCCTCAACGGGGGCACCTCGGTGACGCCCTACGGCATGACAGAACTGCGGCTTCAGGGCGAGGACGAGCCGCTGTTCGGCGCGACCGGCGGGCTGGGCGAGCGGGTCATCAGCGAGGAGGCGGCCCTTTACCTGACCTATATGATGAGCAAGGTGATCGAGGAAGGCACCGGCACCCGCGCCCGGATACCCGGGTGGCAAGCGGCGGGCAAGACCGGCACCACCCAGGCCGCGCGGGACGCATGGTTCCTTGGCTATACCGCCGATTACGTCGCCGGGGTCTGGATGGGCTATGATGACAACCAGCCGCTGACCGGCGTGACCGGCGGGGGTCTGCCCGCCGAAATCTGGCGCGAAGTGATGGTGCGTGTCCACGAAGGCCTGCCCCCGCAACCCCTGCCCATGCTGATCCCCGAGCCGAAGCTGCCGCCGAATGGCGCCTATGCGCCCTCGCCCGAGGTCATGGTGGACGGTCAATCCCCCGCACCCGTGCCGCAGCCTGGGCGGGGCGAGCCGGAAATGCGCTCGGACGAGGTGATCGTCTATGACGGCCCGGTGCCCGACGATTGGGTGAACGAGGGGCCGGTGATGAACGACGGCGATCTTGCCGATCAGATCCTGCGCGATGTGCTGGGGGCCTTTGGAAACTAGGCCCCCGTGCCTTTGCCTTGTCGCGGCGCACCCCGCGCTGCGCTTGCCATAGGGCAGACCTCGCCGCGCCCGAAACGCAAAACGCGCACCCAGGGCTTTGGATGCGCGCTTGCGATGTCTTAGATCACCGACCGGGTTCAGGCTGTCTTCAGGTCCTCGATCAGCGCGTCCACATTGCCGCGGCGCCGGTCCAGCATGGCTCCGATTTCGGTCCGCTCGCTGGCGAGCATGTTCACGCCCTCGATGATGATGTTGAAGAACAGGTCTTTTCCAGCCCGGTCCGACACATGCCAGCGCAGGTCGAACGGTGCTTGCCCCCGCAACTTGGCGACCGAGATGACCTCGAAATAGCTCTTGATCGGACGCGCGCCCGTCACCTCGATCTCGCCGCCGATGAATTCGCGGAACCGCGCCCCGTATTTGCGCGCGATATACCCCTGATAGGCGCGCGTGAAGGCCGAAAGCTGCGCGTTCGAGGCGGAGCGCGCGGCCGGTCCAAGCGCCGAGCGGGCGATGGTGGGCACATCGGCATAACGGCTGAAGATGCGTTCGAAATCGCCATACATCGCCGAGGCGGACTTGCCCGAATTGATGGTGGCATTCACGTCGGCGATCGCGCGCCCCACAAGGGCGCGGGCCTGATCGACGGTCAGTGCCGCAGCCGGAAGCGGCAGGGCAAGGGCGGCGGCGCCACCCACCAGACCGATGCCAAAGCCGCGACGGGTGATGATGAGCTTGTCAGTTGCCATAGAGGTCCTCATACGGGTCTTCGAAGGCGTCATCCGCAGCGGCGCCCGTGGTTTGCCCAAGTTCAAAACGGCGGTTTTGCAGATACAGAAGCCGCGCCTGTGCATAGCTGTCCGCCGATTCATATAGGACGGAATCGATGGTATCGGAATAGCGATGCCGATCACCAAGACTTGATGCGGCGGCGGCCACGGTTGCGATGTTCCCCTCGGGCGAGGGCAGGATATAGCGCAGCGGGTTCAAACCGAAATCGACAACCTTGCCCGCCAGATCGCGTTCCGTGCTGGGGCCGAGGAACGGCACCTCGACATAATTGCCTTCGCTTGCCCCCCAGACATGCAGCGTTTCACCGAAATCTGTGGTCTTGGCCGGAAGGCCAAGGGCGGTGGCCGGATCGAACAGACCGCCAATGCCGACGGTGGTGTTGACCACGAAGCGCAGGGTGTTTTGCGCCGCATTGTGCGGGCGGGCCTGAAGCAGGCCGTTCACCACATCGCTGGGCATGTCCAGGTTGTTGGCAAAGTTGGAAATGCCCTGCCGGATCGGGCTGGGCGCCTTGCCATAGCCCTGGGCGGTCGGCCGCAGCAAGGCACGGTCCACGGCAAGGTTGAAGGCATGAACCTCGCGGTTGTTCGCCTCGAGCGGATCGGTGATGCCCGAAGGCGCCGGTTTCTGCGCGCAGGCCGACAGGAACAGAACAGTCGCACAGGCCAAGAGGGACGGCTTTGTCACAAGATGAATCAAATTTGATAAGGTGAAGGGGGTCATCAATCTCTTGGCCATCATGTTGCCCGCAAATGCGCTGCGTGGCTACCTGTGTTTCGCGTTGTGTTATAGGTCGCGGTGCAGGATTACAACGCACACATCGGTGTAGCATTGGCTTTGCGCGGCTTTTCTCCGGCAGGGGCGCGGATGCGCGTGACCCGCATCCGGGGACCAGAGGCCCTTGCCGCCGCCGGGCGCCGCCGTTAGCTTCGCGCCGAACGGAACGGAGGATACCATGTCGAAGATCGAAGCCCGCCTTGCCGAACTGGGTGTGACCCTGCCCGATGCCCCTGCCCCGGCCGCCAATTACGTGCCTTGGGTGATCAGCGGGCGACAGGTGTTCTCGTTGCTGGCACAGCTGAAAGCCGCAACCGGAGGCGAGATTGACCGGGTGGTGCGTCTGGTCAAGCTGGTGGGCTTTGTGAATTCCACCGCCGATTTCGTCGATCAGCCCAAGGTGATCAACGGGGCCTCGGATTTCATGGTCGCGGTGTTGGGCGATGCCGGACGGCACGCGCGCTCGGCGGTGTCGGCAGCATCGTTGCCGTTCGGCGTCGCGGTGGAAATCGAAGCGGTGTTCGAAATTGCCTGATCTGATGCGCCCCGCGCTTCCCGCCGGTTTCTTGCGCCTGCCCGTCGCCCACCGCGCCTTGCATGACAGGGCGGCGGGACGGGTGGAAAACAGCCCCTCGGCGGTGCGGGCCGCCGTCGAGGCGGGTTATGCCATCGAGGTCGATGTGCAACTGTCGGCCGATGGGCAGGCCATGGTGTTTCACGACGAAACGCTGGACCGCCTCACCGCGGAACGGGGCCGGATCTCTGCCCGCAGCGCGGCAGAGCTGGGCCAGATCGGCCTGAGCGGCGGGCCGGATGTCATTCCGACCTTGGCGCAGGTTCTGGCCATGGTGGCCGGTCGCGTGCCATTGCTGATCGAGATCAAGGATCAGACCGAAGTCATGGGCCCCACCGACGGGCGGCTGGAGGCGGCGGTGGCTCAGGCCCTTACCGGCTATGGCGGAGAGGTGGCGGTGATGTCCTTCAACCCGCATGCGGTCGCCCATATGGCAAGGTTGGCACCCCATGTGGCGCGGGGCCTGACCACCTCCTCCTGGGATCCCGCAGACTGGGCGCCGGTGCCGGCGGCCGTATGCGACACGCTGCGCGACATTCCCGATTTCGACCGGGTCGGGGCAAGTTTCATCAGCCACCAGGCCAATGATCTGACGCGCCCACAGGTGCTGTCGCTGCGGGCGGCCGGGGTGCCGATCCTGTGCTGGACGATCCGGTCCGAAAGCCAGGAGGTGCTGGCACGTCAGATCGCGGCAAATGTGACCTTCGAAGGCTATCGGAGCGCGCTTCCCGCTTGAAATCGCGGCCTTGCGCCACAGTCTTTGCGGCACAAGGCACAGGACAGCATGACCGAAATCACCCTGCACGAAAGTCTGGCCGAGGTTGACGCCGCCGCATGGGATGCGGTGGCGGCCCCCGAACAGGCGCATGGCCGGCCCGTGGACCCGTTCACCACGCACCGCTTCCTGCGCGCGCTTGAAACGTCGCGTTCGACCGGGGCGGGCACCGGATGGAGCGCGCATCCGCTTGTGCTGCGCGAGGAGGGGCGCGTGGTGGCCGCGATGCCGCTTTATGCCAAGGCGCATTCGCAGGGCGAATATATCTTTGACCACGGCTGGGCCCAGGCGTTTGAACGCGCGGGCGGGCGCTATTACCCGAAACTTCAGGTGGCGGTGCCGTTCACTCCGGCGACGGGGCGACGGTTTCTGGGCGATCCGGCCCATCGCGCATCCCTGCTGGCAGCGGCGATTTCGGTGGCGGCACAGAACCGGCTGTCCTCGCTTCACATCACCTTTTGCACCGCCGAGGAGGCCGAGGCGCTTGCCGGGGTGGAGGGTGTGCTGCACCGGGTGACGCAGCAATTCCACTGGGAAAACAACGGCTATACCTGTTTTGACGACTTTTTGGCGCAGCTTTCCAGCCGCAAGCGCAAGATGATCCGCAAGGAACGCGAAACCGCGCGGGCCGCGGGCCTGACCATCCGCGCACTGACCGGCGACCAGATCGAGCCTGCGCATTGGGATGCGTTCTGGCAGTTCTATCAGGACACCGGGGCGCGCAAATGGGGCACGCCTTACCTCACGCGCAAGGCATTCGATGCCTTTCACGACACGATGCGCAACGACATGCTTCTGGTGCTGGCGTTTGATGGCGCGCGCCCGGTGGCCGGGGCGCTCAATTTCATCGGGCGTGACACGCTTTTTGGCCGCTATTGGGGTTGTGTCGAAGATCACCCCTGTCTGCATTTCGAGCTGTGCTATTATCAGGCCATCGACTGGGCCATCGCAAACGGCCTGTCGCGGGTCGAGGCGGGGGCGCAGGGCGAACACAAGCTGGCCCGTGGCTATCTGCCGACCCCGGTGCATTCGCTGCACTGGATTGCCGACCCCGGGTTTCGCAGCGCGGTTGCCCGCTACTTGCGTGAGGAGCGCGCGGCGGTGGATGAGGAAATCGAAGTCCTGACCCAGTATGGCCCGTTCCGCCGGGTGCAGTCCGAGGACTGACATACGCGCCCTGCCGTGCCATGCTGCATGACGGAAGGAGCCACACCATGACCGCATTGACGCTTTACACCAACCCGATGTCGCGCGGCCGGATCGCGCGCTGGATGCTTGAAGAAACAGGTCAGCCCTACACCACCGTGACCCTCGCCTATGGCGCCGAGATGAAGGCCGCCGCCTATCGTGCCATCAACCCGATGGGCAAGGTTCCGGCGCTTGTGCATGACGACCGGGTCGTGACCGAGACGGCGGCGATCTGCACCTATCTGGCCGATGCCTTTCCGGAGGCCGGGCTGATGCCAAAGGATCGCGCCGCCTTTTACCGCTGGATGTTTTTCGCGGCCGGCCCGTTCGAACAGGCCGTCGTCAATGCGTCTTTCGGCTGGAAGCCGGGGACACCGCAAGAGGCGGGACGCACCGGCTATGGCAGCCTCGAGACGGTGGTTGGCACGCTCTCGGCGCATCTGGACCGTGGCGGGCATATCGTGGGCGACAGCTTTTCGGCGGCAGATGTCTATCTGGGGGGCCAGATCGGCTGGGGCCTGCAATTCGGCACACTTCCCAAAACCGATGCGCTGGTCGCCTATTGGGACCGGATCAAGGACCGCCCGGCTGCCCTGCGGGCACGGGCGCTGGATGATGCAGCACTCAAGAAGGACGCATAAGCATGGGCAAGACCAAAGAGCTGGACCGGGCAAGCCTTTTGCCGCTGTTTGGCACAGGATGGGCCATGGTCGATGGCCAGGATGTTCTGGAAAAGACCTTTCTGTTCCGCGACTTCAAGCAGGCCTTTGCCTTCATGACCGCGGTGGCAGATCAGGCCGAGGCGATGGGGCACCACCCCGAATGGACCAATGTCTATCGCACCGTCACGGTGCGGCTGACCACCCATGACGCCGGCGGCTTGACCGAGCTTGACGCAGAACTGGCGCGGCGGATGGACAAGGCGGCGGGGTATTGAACCCGCGCCGCCCTAGCCCGGCATCGTGACAACCAGCGCACCGCGTTCGGTCGCAACGATGGTGTGTTCGTATTGCACGCAAGGCGCGCAAGGATCGGCGTATAGCGTCCAGCCATCCGCGCCGGTTTCGGCCCAGTGGCCACCGACCGACAGGAACGGCTCGACCGTCAGGACAAGCCCTTTCTGGATGCGCCGACGGTCACGGTTGGGCCATGTGGCGATTTCGCCCGGCTCCTCGTGCAGGGACCGGCCGACACCATGGCTGGCCAGATTGCGGATCAGCGTATAGCCGCGGTCTGCGGCAAAGCGCCCGATGGCATTGCCTATCCCGGACAGCGGCTTTCCGGCGGCGACCTGTGCGATGCCGATCTGCATCGCCCGCTTGCCGTCGCGACACAGCCGATCCAGCACCGGCCGCCCCGGCCCGATCTGAAAGCTGGCGCCGGTGTCGGCAAAATAGCCCTGTTTCGAGGCGGACACATCGATGTTGACCAGATCACCCAAGGCGATGACCCGCGACCCCGGAATGCCATGGGCAATCTCATCATTCACGCTGATGCAGGTGGCGCCGGGGAAGTCATAGACGGATTGCGGTGCCGACTGGGCGCCCTCCCGCTCCAGACAGGCGCGGCCGATCGCGTCCAGTTCGGCCGTGGTCATGCCCGGCTCTGCCGCCTGCTGCATCGCCTGCAAGGTGTTGGCAACGATGCGGCCGATGGCTTGCAAACCATCCAGATCGTCCTGCTGCGTGATGGTCATCGCCGGCCTTTCAGATTGGCCCCTGCCCCGGATGCGGGACAGGGGGTCGGCCGCGTCAGATCGCGGCCAGAAGCGCTTCGCCGCCCGAAACTTCGCAGACACCGGGCGATTCCTCGAGGTGCAGCTGCTTGATTACACCATCCTCGGCATAAAGCGCATAGCGCTTGGACCGGGCCAACAGGCCAACGGGGGGGGCGGTGAAATCAAGTCCCATCGCCTTGGTAAAGGCGCTGTCGGCATCGGCCAGCAAGGTCAGACCGGCGGCGGTGGCGCCCGTCGCCTCGCCCCAGGCTTTCATCACGAACGGGTCGTTGACCGAAACACAGACGATCTCGTCCACGCCCTTGGCGATGAACTGATCCTTGGTGCGGATGAAACTGGGCACATGGGCCGAATGGCAGGTGGGCGTAAAGGCGCCCGGCACCGCAAAGACCACCAGCTTGCGCCCCTTTGCAAGCGCGTGCAGCGACACCTGTTCGGGGCCGCTGTCGCCCAGCTTGATCAAAGTGGCCTCTGGCAGCGTATCGCCCACAGAAATCGTCATTCCAATGTCCCTCTCGCGTTGCGTTTGTTCCGTCCTCGGATATAGGGTCCGGCCCGTTGGGCGACCAGAGGAATATGGCGATGCATGTGGTAATCATCGGCGCCGGGCAGGCGGGGGCGGCGCTTGCGGCCAAGCTGCGCAGCCTTGGCCACACCGGCCCCGTCACCATGATCGGCGACGAACCTGCCCCCCCCTATCAGCGCCCCCCCCTTTCGAAGGCCTATCTGAAGGGTCAGATGGAGGCCGAGCGGTTGTGGCTGCGCGCGCCGGAGTTCTGGGCCGATCAGTCCGTCGATCTGCGGCTTGGCACGCCGGTGACGGCGATGGATACGGGGGCAAGGACCGTCACGCTGGGCGATCAGGTGATCGGCTATGACGCCTTGGCCCTGACCACGGGGTCATCGCCCCGGCGGTTGCCATCTGCGATGGGCGGCGATCTTGGCGGCGTTTACACATTGCGCACCCTGGCTGATGTCGATGCGATGCGGGCTGAATTCGTGCCTGGCCGGCGTGTGGTGATCGTGGGCGGCGGCTACATCGGGCTTGAGGCGGCTGCGGTGGCGGCCGGGCTGGGGCTGGATGTGACGGTGCTGGAAATGGCACCGCGCATCTTGCAAAGGGTCGCCGCGCCCGAAACCTCGGGCTATTTCCGGGCGCTGCATGCGGCGCATGGGGTGAAAATTCTGGAATCGACCGGGATCGACCACGTGTTGGGCGATGGGCGCGTGACGGGCGTTTGCCTGACGAACGGGCATCAGATCGCCGCCGATTTCGTGCTTGTCGGGGTTGGCGTCACCCCGAACACCGCTTTGGCAGAGGCGGCGGGGATCACGCTCGACAACGGAATTGCCACCGACGCGCAAGGCCGCACCTCGGCCCCCGGTGTCTGGGCTGCGGGGGATTGCGCGTCCTTTCCGTGGAAGGGCGGGCGCATCCGGCTTGAATCGGTCGGCAATGCGATCGACCAGGCCGAAGTGGTGGCCGCCAATATCCTTGGTGCGGGTCAGGATTACCAGGCTGCGCCGTGGTTCTGGTCGGATCAATACGACTGCAAACTTCAGATCGCCGGGCTGAACACCGGATATGACCGCATCGTAACCCGTCAGGGCGAAGCGGACGCCGTTTCGTTCTGGTATTACCGGGGCGAGACGCTGCTCGCGCTGGACGCCATGAACGATGCGCGCGCCTATATGGTCGGCAAGCGGCTGATCGAGGCGGGCAAATCCCCCGCCCCCGATCTGATCGCCAATCCCGCGCAAGACCTCAAGGCGCTTTTGCGGTGAGGATCATCGGCGGACGGGCGCGCGGCCTGCATCTGGCCCCGGTGGGCGCGGGCGATGCTGCGGCCCATTTGCGCCCCACCTCTGACCGGGTGCGCGAGTCTATCTTCAACCTTCTGATCAACGGCGGCCATGGCAACCCGGTGCAGGGCGCGCGGGTGCTTGACCTGTTTGCCGGGACGGGCGCCTTGGGGTTGGAGGCGCTGTCGCGGGGGGCCTCGCATGCCTGTTTTGTCGAGGATGGCAAAACCGCACTGGGCCTTCTGAAGCGCAACATCGCCCTGATGCGGGCAGAGGCAGAAACCGAAGTCCTGCGCCGCGATGCCTGCGCCATGGGGCCGGCCCGCGGCGCCGGATTCGATCTGGTGTTCCTTGACCCGCCCTATGGCAAGGCTCTGGGCGAAAAGGCGATTTCGGCCTGCCTCGCCTCTGGCTGGTTTGCCCCTGCGGCGATGATCGTCTGGGAAGAAGGCACCCCCCCGCTGCCCCCGGCGGGGCTGGACCTTGTGGATCAACGGCGCTACGGCGATACGGTCGTGACGCTTCTGAAGGTGCCGGAATGACCCCAAAGGCCGTATTGTTCGACTGCGATGGCGTGATCGTGGACAGCGAGGGCATGACCTTCGACCTTCTGGCGATCGATTTCGCCGAACATGGCCTGCACCTGCCGGTCGCTACCATTGCGCGCGATTTCATCGGCGGCACGATGACCGAGGTCGCCCGCCGCGCCCGGGCTGCCGGGGCAGACCTGCCGCAAGACTGGGTGGAGCGGTTTTATCAGCGCCTCTATGCCCATCTGGCCAAAGGCACGCCGCTGATCCCCGGTATCCTGACCGTGCTCGATGCGCTGGATGCGGCTGGCATTCGCTATGCCATGGGCTCGAACGGGTCGGACGAAAAGATGCAGATCACCCTGGGCCAACACCCGGGCCTGATCGCGCGCTTTCGTGGCCATCTCTATTCCGGGCAAACCCTTGGCCGCCCGAAACCTGCGCCAGACCTTTATCTGCACGCGGCATCGCGCTTGGGCGTTTCAACCGCTGACTGTGTCGTCGTCGAAGACAGCCCCACCGGCGCGCAAGCGGCGCGGGCAGCCGGGATGCGCTGTCTGGGCTATGCCGCACATACCCCCGCGGAACGGCTGGCGGCGGTGGGGGCGGAGCCATTCTTTGCCATGTCCGACCTGCCGCACCTGATCGGCCTGCGCTGAGGCAAACACGCCGAGCCGGTTGTGGCGTGCCACAGAGGCGAGAAAAAGGCGCGCGCGCTTGCGCGCTCCTTTGTCTTAATCGGCAGAGCGCAGGACCTGCGCGGGGCGGGCCGCAAGGGGGCGCAAGGCGAAGGCGAGGCCGGCGGCAAGGGTGGCGATGACGCCGCCCAGCACGATGGCGATGGCCGAGACCGGCTCGAACCGATAGCTTGCGTCCATCACGAAGGTCATCACGGCCCAGCCCGCCAATCCGCCCGCCACGATGGCGACAAGTCCCGCCGCCGCGCCCATCAGCGCGGAGCGCAGGGCAAAGCTGGCGAGGATGCGCCCGCGGGTGGCGCCCAGCGTCTTGAGCACCGCCGCCTCATAGACCCGCGCCCGCTCGCCCGCCGCGGCCGCGCCGATCAGCACGACAAAGCCGGTGATCAGCGTGGCCGCCGCCGCCCAGGCGGTGGCGGTGGCGATGGCGCCCAACGCCTCGGTCACGCGGTCGATGGCGTCCTTCACCCGGATCGCGGTCACGTTGGGATAGGCGCGCGAGATGTCGCGCAGGATCGCCGCCTCGGCCTGCGGCTCGGCATAGACGGTCGCGATATGGGTGTGCGGCGCGCCCGCCACGGCGGCGGGGTTCATCGTCATCACAAACCCCATCCCGGCGGTCGAGAAATCGACCTCGCGGAAGCTGGTGATGGTTGCGGTGATGTCGCGGCCCAGGATGTTGGTGGTGATCGTGTCGCCCAGTTTCAGCCCCATCTCGGCGGCTTCCTCGGCGGCAAAGCTGATCTGGGGTTCCCCGGTGTAATCGGCGGGCCACCACGCGCCTTCGGTGACGGTGGTGTTCTCGCCCGGGGTGGCGGCATAGGTCACGCCGCGGTCGCCGCGCACCACCCAATGCTCGCCCACCACCTCGCGCGCGGGGCGGCCGTTGATCTGGTTGACGACGCCGCGCAGCATGGGCGCGCTTTCGACCTGACTGACCGCGGGGTCATTGTTCACGCGGTCCAGAAAGCCCTCGATCTGGTCGGGCTGGATATCGACAAAGAAATAGCTCGGCGCCCGCTCTGGCAGGTCGGTTGCAATTGCAAGCCGCAGGTTGGCCTCGATCTGCCCCACCGCCGCCAGCACCGACAGGCCAAGGCCGAGCGACAGCACCACGCTGGTCGCTTCGGCGCGCGGCCCGCCGATGGCGGCCAGCGCAAGGCGCAGCGCCACCCGGCCCCGCGCCAGCGCGGAGCGTGCGACACCCGTCGCCGCGCGGCGCAAGAGCCAGGCCGCCCCGGCCAGCACGGCCAGCGCCCCCGCGATGCCCGCCGCCGACCCCAGCGCCAGTTCCGGCACGCCCGAGAACCAGACCGCCCCGCCGACCAGCAGCGCCAGCAACCCCGCCACGGCGAAGGCCGCGGGCCACCCGGCCCAGCCGTCGCGCCCTGCCCCGCGATAGAGCGCCGCCGCCCGCACCTCGCGCGTGCGGGCCAGCGGCCAGAGCGTGAACAAAAGCGCCGTCATCAGGCCATAGAACCCCGCCTCCAGCAGCGGCAGCGGATAGGGCCGGAAGATCACCGGCAAGGGCAGGCTGGCCGAAATCACCGGCGCCAGCAGCATCGGGATCACCGTGCCCAGCACCAGCCCGATCGCCACCCCCAGTCCCGCCAGCACCGCGATCTGCATCAGGTAGATGCGGAAGATCGTCGGCCCTTCGGCCCCCAGCGTTTTCAGCGTGGCAATGGTCGAAACCTTGCCGTCAAGGTATGCCCGCACTGCCGACGACACGCCGACGCCCCCCACGGCCAGCCCCGCCAGACCGACCAGGATCAGGAACGACCCCATGCGTTCGACAAAGCGTTCCACCCCCGGGGTCGCGCGGCGGCTGTCCTGCCAGCGCACGCCCTTGGCTTCGAACTGCGCCTCGGTCTGCGCCTCGAGGGCGGCAAGGTCGCTGCCGGGCGGCAGGGTCAGCCGGTATTCGGTCTCATACAAGGACCCCGGCCCGATCAGCCCCGATTGCGCCAGATCGGCGGTCCGCACCATGGTGCGCGGGCCAAGGGTGAACCCTTGCGTGGCGCTGTCCGGCTCGCGCAGCAGCACCGCGCCAAGGCGGAAATCCTGCACGCCAAGGCGGAAGGTATCGCCCACCGACAGGCCCAGCCGGTCCACCAGCACCCGGTCCATCACCGCGCCGGGCACACCGCCCTGCGGCGCAAGGGCCTGCGCCAGCGGGATCGTGGGGTCCAGCACCACCTCGCCCAGCAGGGGATAGGCGGCATCGACCGCCTTGATCTGGGTCAGCGCGGTTTCATCGCCGCGGACGGCCATCGACCGGAAATCCACCACCTCGGACACGGCCGTGGCGATGCTGTCCATATAGGCGCGCTCGGCCTCATCGGCGAAGCGATAAGTGAACTCCATCTGCGCGTCGCCGCCCAGCAGGACCGAGCCCTGATCGCGCAGCCCCGCCTCGATCGCGGCGCGCACCATGCCGACAGAGGCAATCGCCATCACCCCCAGCGCAAGGCAGGCCAGAAAGATGCGAAAGCCGCGCAGGCCGCCGCGCAATTCACGCCGCGCAAGGCGCCAGGCAAGGGACAGGTCCGTCATCAGGCCGCTCATTCCGCCGCCGCCTTCATCCGGTCCTCGCCCACGATGCGGCCATCGGCCAGCCGCACCACCCGGTCGCAACGCGCGGCCAGTTCCGGCGCGTGCGTGACCAGAACCAGCGTCGCCCCGTGCCGGTCGCGCAGGCCGAACAGCATGTCCATGATCGCCTGCCCGTTGACGCCATCAAGGTTGCCCGTCGGCTCATCCGCCAGCAGGATCGCCGGGCGGGGCGCAGCGGCCCGCGCAAGGGCCACCCGCTGCTGTTCCCCCCCCGACATCTGGCGCGGGTAATGGTCCATCCGCGCGCCAAGGCCCACGGCGCGCAATTCCGCCTCGGCGCGGGCAAAGGCATCGGCCACCCCGGCCAGTTCCAAGGGCACGGCGACATTCTCCAGCGCGGTCATCGTCGGGATCAGGTGGAAAGATTGGAACACCACCCCCATATTCCCCCTGCGAAAGCGCGCAAGGGCATCTTCGTCCATGGCGGTCAGATCCGACCCCAGCGCCAGCACCGACCCCGATGTGGCGCGCTCCAGCCCGCCCATCAGCATCAGGAGAGACGACTTGCCAGACCCCGACGGACCGATCAGCCCCAGCGTCTCGCCCTGCGCGACCTTCAGATCAATGCCCTTGAGAATCTCCACCGGACCGGCGTTTCCTGCCAAGGTAAGCGTCGCATCCTTCAACGCCAGAACGGTCTGACCCATGATGTTTTCCTTTATCCTGTCCCCGGTTGCATATGGCGCGCGCCGCACGCTTCGCAACCTGAGCTTCACGCTGGCGTTATCGTTTTCCGTCGCCTCTGCGGCAAATGCCGAATCCGTGACCGTTTTTGCCTTGGGTGACAGCCTGACCGCCGGGTATGGCCTGCCCGAAGGGGATGGTCTGGTGCCGCAACTGAACGCCTGGCTGACAGAGAAGGGTGCCGATGTGACGGTGCTGAACGGTGGGGTGTCGGGCGATACTTCGGCAGGCGGATTGTCCCGTCTGGCATGGAGCCTGACACCCGATGTCGATGCGCTCATCGTCACCCTTGGCGGCAATGATCTGTTGCGCGGCCTGCAACCCGAGGTCACCCGCGACAATATCAAGGCGATCCTGACCGAGGCTGAGGCACGGCAGCTTCCCGTCTTGCTGATCGGGATGAAAGCGCCGGGCAATTTTGGCCCCGCCTATAAAGAGGCGTTCGACCGTCTTTATCCCGATCTGGCCGCCGAACATGGCGCGCTGCATATCGACAGCTATTTTGGCCTGATCGATCCGCAAGCCACCGATCCGGGCCAGATTGCCGAATTCATGCAGGCCGATGGCATCCACCCCAATGCCGAAGGGGTGAAGCGCGCGGTTGCAGCGCTTGGGCCCAGGGTTCTGGACCTGGTCGAACAGGTGAACTGACCCAGCCGCAGACGCCTTGGCGCGGAACATTGTATCCGGCACAGATCAAGGCTTGATGCAGGCGCGCGAAAGGGCCATTCCTGCGCTGGCCCTTTCTGGTGTGCGCCATGACGCTGATTTCCGACCTTACCGATCTGCTTGGCCCGGCGCATGTGCTGACCGGGGCGGATATGGCGCGCCATGCGCAGGATTGGACCGGGAAATACACAGGCGCGCCGCTGGCGGTGGTGCGCCCCGCCGACACGGCGCAGGTGTCGGCTGTGATGCGGATCGCGGCCCGCCACAGGGTTCCGGTCGTGCCGGTCAGCGGCAACACCGGGCTGGTGGGCGGCACACAGACGACGGGCGGTCTGCTGATCAGCCTTGAACGGATGAACCACATCCGGCAGATCAACCCGCTGACCCGCAGCGCGGTGGTCGAGGCCGGGGTGATCCTGTCCCGCCTTCACGACGCCGCTGCCGAACAGGGGCTCTATTTCCCGCTGTGGTTCGGCGCGCGGGGCTCTGCGATGATTGGCGGGGTCTTGTCCACCAATGCCGGCGGATCGAACGTCTTGCGCTATGGCACCACCCGGGGGCTGTGCCTCGGGCTGGAGGTGGTTCTGGCCGACGGGCGGGTGCTGAACCTGATGAGCGCGCTGCACAAGGACAATTCGGGCTATGCCTTGAAAGACCTGTTCATCGGGGCCGAGGGGACGCTGGGCATCATCACCGCGGCGGTGATGCGGCTGGTCCCGGCGCCGCGCGCCCATGCCACCGCCACGCTGGCGTTGTCGCGGCTGGAGGATGCGCTGACCCTGCTCAACCGCCTGCAAGAGGCGTCGGGCGGGCTGGTCGAGGCGTTCGAATTCATGCCCGCCAGCTTTGGCCGCCGTCTGGCGCGGGTGCGGCCCGACCTTGCGCTGCCCTTTGCCGAGGTGCCGCAGGTGACAATCCTGACCGAGCTTGCCGCCACCGCCCCCGCGCTTTGCACGCCGCGCGAGGATGGGGCGGTGCCGCTGGCGCGGCTGCTGGAGGAGACGGTCGCACAGGCGATGGACGAGGGGCTGATCGCTGATGCGGTGATCGCGCAAAGCGAGGCGCAGCGGCGCGCGATGTGGGCCAGGCGCGAGGCGGCGGCCGAAATCACCTTTGCCGTGCGGCCCTTTGTCGATACCGACATTGCGGTGCCGCTGGACCGGGCGGCAGAGTTTCTGGACCGCATCCACGCGCGTCTGCACGGGCTGGCGCAGGCGGCGGAGCCTTTGTGCGTGGCCCATCTTGGCGATGGTAATCTGCATTTCACGGTGTTTCCCGAAGACGGGTCAGAGGCGACCTATGACCATGTGATCGAACAGATCGAGGATGTGGTGGCCGAACTTGGTGGCAGCTTTTCCGCCGAGCATGGGGTTGGGCTGTCAAAGCTCGCGTCGATGGCGCGGCGCAAGGATGCGGCGGCGCTGGAGGTGATGCGGGCGATCAAGGCGGCGTTGGACCCCGAGGGCCGCATGAACCCCGGCAAGGTCATTCCCGCAGGATCGAATGTGACATCGTGACAGCCCTTCGGACCGTCTTGGCAGTGCCGGTGTTTCGCATGCTGGCCGGGGTGATCGGCCTGCTTGGTCTGATCAATGCCTCGCTTTACCCCTATCAATCGGTGATCGGGATCGAGGTGATGGGCCTGCCCGAAGCTGGATTCGCGCTGGTTCTGGTGCTGGCTTCCGGCGTTGCCGTCACGACGTCGGTCCTGCTTGGCATCCTGTCCGACCAACGGGCGAACCGGCGCAATCTGGCGCTTCTGACCGCGCTCATGGGCGCGGCGGGGGCGGCCTTGATGCTTGCCGCACCCGGCCCCATCACCTTTGTGCTGACCAACGGCATTCTGCTGCCTGTCGCGTCATCGCTGTTCGGGCAGGCCTTTGCGCTGAACCGGCTGGCCAGCCAGACCTACCCGGTAGAGCGTGAGGGGATACAGGCCACGATCCGGGCATCGATGTCGGTGACGTTCCTGCTCATGCTGGTGTTCTGGACCGTGGCCTTCGGCGCCGGGGCCGAGGTGATGTTGACCTATGTGTCGGGGGGCATTGCCGCGATGGCGCTGGTCGTGCTGATCTGGCTGTGCTGGCCGCGCGACGGGCAGACCGGCTGGCAGGACCAACCTTCGGGCCTTCGGCTGGGCGCGGCACTTGCAGAACTGGCACGGCCCCATGTCACGCTGCGGTTGCTGTGCCTTGGGGCGGTCACGTCGTCGGGCGTGCTCTACATGATTCTGGCCGGGCTGATCTTTTCCGAAACGCCGGGGCGCAGCGCCGCCGATACCGCGCTTTACATCGGTCTGGTCGCCGGGTGGGAGGTGCCCTTCCTTTTGCTGTTGCCGCGCTATCTGGGCCATATCCCGCGCCCGACACTTATCTTCTCGGGCACGGTGCTTTATGTCAGCCATCTGATCGCATTGCCATTTCTGGCCGCAAGCCCCTGGGTCTGGGCCATGACCCTGCCGGCAGGGCTTGGTGGAACGGCGATGCTGATCCTGCCGATTTCCTATTATCAGGATCTGATGGCCGGGCGGCCCGGCACGGCCGCCTCGATGCTGGCGCTGCAAAAGCTGGTGGCTGATGTGATGGCGGCGCTGGCCTTTTCGGCGGGGGTGGCGATTGGCGGCTATGCGCTGACCGCGGCCTTGGGCGGCGCGATCGCGGTGGTCGGCGGGCTGGGCCTTTGGCTGGCAGATCGCGCCCGCGTCAGCCCACCGCTTCGCTGATGCGGCTGTGACGGGGCAAGATGGCGGTGATCGGGCGGGTGCCCGGCCCGATCATCTCCAGCTGAAGAAATCCGCAGGCGCGCGCGACAACAGGTCTTCGGCAAGGGCGCGGCCCAGATCGGCCGCCGAGCCCACCGGCCCGCTGCGCGACCCGGTCAGGGATTCAGACCCGTCAGGGCGCAAAATCTCGCCCCGCAGATGGATCTGATCGCCGTCCAGCGTGGCAAGCCCGGCAATCGGCGTCTCGCACGATCCATCCAGCCGGGCCAGCATCGCACGTTCGGCCGCAAGGCGCAGGCCGGTCGGGTGATCATGGATTGCCGCCAGCATCTGTGCGGTGCGCGCATCATCCTGCCGCCGCTCCACCCCGATCGCGCCCTGTGCGACGGCGGGCAACATATCCTCGGGGTCGATCGCAGAGCGCACCACATGCGTCATGCCAAGACGGTTCAGCCCGGCCATGGCCAGAAACGTCGCGACCGCCACACCGTCTTCCAGCTTTTTCATCCGGGTCTGCACGTTGCCGCGAAACTCGACCAACTGCAAATCGGGGCGCTTGAGGCGCAGTTGCGCCCGCCGGCGCAGCGAGGACGACCCCACCACCGCGCCCTGCGGCAGATCGGCCAGCCGCGCCACATGCGGCGAGATAAAGGCGTCACGCACATCTTCGCGTGGCAGATAGCAGTCGAGGATCAATCCCGGCGGCTGCTGTGTCGGCATGTCCTTCATCGAATGGACCGCAATGTCGATGGAGCCGTCAAGCAGCGCCTCCTCGATCTCGCGGGTGAACAGGCCCTTGCCGCCGATGTCCTTCAGCGCCTTGTCAAGAATCTGGTCGCCCATCACCTTGATCACGCAAATTTCAAAAGCCTCTTGCGGCAGATCGAAGGCCACTTGCAGGCTGCGACGGACCTCATGTGCCTGCCAGAGGGCAAGCAATGAGCCACGGGTTCCGATCTTGAGGGGTTGGGCGGGGCTTGGCAGGTTTTGCATCATGCACACAGGCATACATGTGTCATCTTTGCCTGACAACTATTGACAAGCGCGGGCCTACATCGGACCCATGGGGCAAAGGAGCCCATAATGACCGAAAAGACCATCCTGCGCGCGCTTGCCGGCGAAACGCTTCCCACCCCGCCGATCTGGATGATGCGTCAGGCCGGGCGCTATCTGCCGGAATACCGCGCCACACGTGCCAAGGCAGGGGATTTCCTGTCGTTGTGTTACACCCCTGATCTCGCGGCCGAAGTCACCTTGCAGCCGATCCGCCGCTATGGATTTGACGCGGCGATCCTGTTTGCGGATATCCTGTTGGTGCCGCAGGCGCTTGGGCCAAAGCTGTGGTTTGCCGAAGGCGAAGGCCCGCGGATGGAGACCACCACCACGATGGATCAGGTGCGCGGGCTGAAGCCCGTCGCAGACATTCACGACACCCTGTCGCCCGTCTATGAAACGGTGCGCATTCTTGCCCGCGAATTGCCAAAGGAAACCACGCTGATCGGCTTTGCCGGGGCGCCCTGGACCGTGGCCACCTATATGATCGGTGGGCGCGGGTCCAAGGATCAGGGCGCGGCACATGCCCTCAAGACCGCGGACCGCGCCACCTTTGTTGCGCTTCTGGATGTGATCACCGCGGCGACGGTTGACTATCTGTCGGCGCAGATCGAGGCGGGGGCCGAGGTGGTCAAGCTGTTCGACAGCTGGGCCGGAAGCCTGAAAGGCCAGGATTTCGAAGATTTCGCGGTGGCCCCAGCGGCGCGAATCATCGCCGCCCTGAAGGCGCGTCATCCAGCCACGCCCATCATCGCCTTCCCGCGCGAGGCGGGAGACGGCTATGTCGGCTTTGCGGGCAAGACCGGCGCCGATTGCGTGGCGGTGGATGACAGCGTGACGCCGGAATGGGCCGCAGAACATGTGCAAACCGACGGCTGCGTGCAGGGCAACCTCGCCTCGCGCCATATGGTCACGGGGGGCGACGATCTGGTGCGCGAAACGCGGCGGGTGGTCGATGCGTTCCGCAAGGGGCCGCATATCTTCAACCTGGGCCACGGGATCACGCCCGATGCAAGCCCGGACAACGTGCAGCTGATGATCGATACGGTGCGCGGCGCCTGAGGGATCGGCAGGGCAGGGATGGCCCCGCCCTGCGCCAAGCCGGCGTCAGTCGTCTGACAGCAAGGCTTTCCAGATCAGCGCCCCGATCGCCGCCCCCAGAAGCGGGGCCAGCCAGAACAGCCAAAGCTGCGCCAACGCCGGGCCATCGGCAAAGAGGGCAACCCCGGTGGACCGCGCCGGGTTCACCGAGGTGTTGGTGACGGGGATCGACACAAGGTGGATCAGCGTCAGCCCCAGCCCGATGGCGATGGGGGCAAAGCCCGCAGGCACGCCGCGGGCCGTGGCGCCAAGGATGATGATCAGGAACATCGCCGTCATCACGACCTCGATCACCAAGGCCGACGTTAGGCCAAACCCGCCCGGCGAGGCCGCACCATAGCCGTTGGAGGCAAAGCCGCCGACCCCGGCGAAATCGCCCTTGCCCGACACGATCGCGTAAAGAACCAGCGCCCCCAGCACCGCGCCCACCACCTGCGCCGCCCAGTAGGCCGGCAGCAGCTTCAGGTCGAACCGCCCCGCAAGGCCAAGGCCCAGCGTCACCGCCGGGTTGAAATGCCCGCCCGAAATGCCGCCCACCGCATAGGCCATGGTCAGCACTGTCAGCCCAAAGGCCAGCGAGACGCCAAGCAAGCCGATGCCCACCTCTGGAAAACCGGCAGCCAGAACCGCGCTGCCGCACCCGCCAAACACCAACCAGAACGTGCCGAAAAGCTCGGCAGAAAGTTGCCTTTTCATACTCGCATTCCCCACAAAACGGGCCCAAGGCCCTGTCAGCGGCCTCATGTCGCCGCGTGTCACAAGACATACGGCGCGGCGGTCTGTTTGACCAAGCGGATTGAGGGACCGTCAGGCGGGGAAAATTTCGCCGAAAACATCATGCAGCGCAGCGATGGCCTGCGCGGCATCCTCGGTCTGCGGGCCGATGCGAATGTCGATCGTCGCGGCCCAGCCAAAGCTCGCCACATGTTCGGGGCGCAAGGTAATGGTCAAGCCGCGCGCATCACGGGCGATCGACAGAACCGCATCCTCGGCGCCAAAATCCTCGTCGTTCACCGAAAACCACACCGGACCGCCACCGATGGGCTGGCGGAACAGGGCATAGGGTTCGTCCTCCTCCTCGCCTTGGGCGAAGCCGATGAACAGCAGCCCCTCGTCTTCGTCCTCGACCACCGAGGCATAGGCGGCGTGGATGGTAAGATCGGCCATGGATCAGGTCCTGAAAAAAAGCCAAAGCGCCACGGCAACCAAGGCGGCCGCCATGAGGCGACGGGTTATCCTGACACGGGGTCCATGAGCAAGCCATCCCGTGGCGGTCCCCGCAGCGATCACGAGGGCGGCATGGACACCCGTTGCCACCGCGACATAGGCAAGCGACAAAACCGAGACATCGGCAAACATCGCGCCCGGCGGCAAGAAACCGGGCAAAACGGTGATGTAGAACACGGCCGCCTTGGGGTTGAGCAGATTGGTGACAAGCCCGCGGCGCATCTGCGTCCAGCCGCTTGCCCCCGGCCCTGCCCCTGCCTCGGGCGTCTCGGCACCGCGCCAGGTGTCGATGGCGATCCAGAGCAGGTAAAGACAGCCCGCCCAGCGCAGCGCCTGATAGAGCACGGGCTGCGCCTGCAACAGCGCGGCAAGGCCAAGCGCCGCCAGAAGCCCGACGATCGACAGCCCAAGTGCCACCCCCGCCACTGCGGCAAATCCGGCACGACGCCCTTCGGTCGCGGCCAGAAGCGCAAGCCATGCCATGTTCGGCCCCGGGGTCAGTTCGATCAGCAGGGCCGTCAGCACAAAGGCGGGAAGCGCGCTCAGGTCCACTTGGCGATGGGCGGCAAGCTCATCAGCACGGCATTGGCATCATGCCCGGTTTCCAGACCGAACTTGGTGCCCCGGTCATAGACAAGGTTATACTCGGCATAAAGCCCGCGGTGGATCAACTGCGCCTCGCGGTCGGCCTCTGTCCAGGCTGTGGCCATACGGCGTTCGACCAAGGGCACGAAGGCCGGCAGGAACGCAGAGCCGACGGCTTGGGTGAAGGCAAAATCGGCCTCCCAACTGTCGGAAGCGGGGCCGCCGGTGTTCAGGTCGTCATAGAAGATGCCGCCCACCCCGCGCGCCCGGCCGCGATGGGGAACAAAGAAATACTCATCCGCCCAAGCCTTGAAACGGGCGTAATAGGCGGGGTCATGCGCGTCGCAGGCGCGCTGCATCTCGGCGTGGAAATGCGCGGTATCCTCGGCGTATTCGAGTGCGGGGTTCAGATCGGCCCCGCCCCCGAACCACCACGCATGGGGGGTCCAGAACATCCGGGTGTTCATATGGACAGCCGGGCAATGCGGATTGACCATATGGGCCACCAGCGAAATACCCGAGGCCCAGAACCGCGGGTCTTTGTCCATGCCCGGCACACCACGCGCGGCCATCGCCTTTTGCGCCCGCTCGCCCAGCGTGCCATGCACTTCGGAGACGTTGACGCCCACCTTTTCAAAGACCCGCCCGCCGCGCATCACACTCATCAGCCCGCCGCCACCATCGGCGCGGGTGGTTGGCGTGACCTCGAACCGGCCGGGGGTGCCGCTGCCATGCGCGTCTTCAAGCCCTTCGAAAGAGGCCACGATTCGGTCACGCAAGCTGCGGAACCAGGCCGCTGCGCGGGTCTTGCGGGCCTCATATGCGTCGGTCATCGGTCATTCCTTGGGAAGCTGCGCTCTCTGCCTAGCAAATGGGACAGCGCGCGCCAACATGGCAATTGGCGTGGCCCCGGTATAATATGTGCAAAGACCGCCCGGAGGATATTCATGCGCCGCGTCATGCTGCTTTGCCTGTTGCTTGCCGCCTGCGGAACCCCGCAGGAACGCTGTATCGCGCGCGAGACGCGGGATATTCGTGTGCTGGACCGGCTGATTGCCGAGAGTGAAGGCAATCTGAAACGCGGGTATGCGTTGGAGGAGGTGGTGGTTTACCGCGACCGCTGGGTGCCGTGCCCGGTGCGCGTGCTGCCACCGCCCGCCGAGGGACAGCCCGCGCCGCCCCCACAGCTGTGCCTTGACGAGGTGCGCGAGACCGAAACGCGGCCCAAGGCCATCGATCTGCGCGCCGAGGCGCAAAAGCTCGCCTCGATGCGGGAAAAGCGGTCCGATCTGACGCGGGCGGTGCAACCGGCCATCGCACAATGCCGCGCCGAATTTCCCGAATAGGCGCGCCGAACCAGCCTCAGTAAGCGGGGATCACGACACGGTCGAGCAGGCCACGCCCCCCGTCGATCTGCACCACCTGGCCGGTCATGAAGCTGGACGCGTCCGAGGCCAGGAATTGCATGACCTCGGTCAACTCGTCGGGCGAGGCGATGCGGCCCAGCGGCGTGCCGTCAACGATGGCGTCACGCCAGTCGGGCCGATCCTTCAGCGCGGTCTTGAGGCTTGCGCTCATGACCGAGCCAAAGGCCACGGCATTCACGCGGATTCCCTTGGGCGCCAAGGCCACGGCCAGCGCCCGTGTCATCTGATCCACCGCGGCCGAGGCGATGGAATAGCCCAGAAGACCGGGCTGCGTGCGCGTGCCCGCAATCGAGGAGATGTTGATGATCGACCCGATCACCCCGTCGTCGCCCGACTTTTCGGCCTGCGCAATCATGCGGCGCGCGGTCATCTGCGACAGCCGCAGGCTTGTCATCACATTTTCCTGCCACAGCATTTCCACCGCATCATCCTCGGGGTTGAGCGGGTCCGAGATGGCCATGCGCCGGCTGGCGTTGACCAGAATATCAACCCGGTCAAAGGCGTCGATCGTGGCCGACAGCAGGTTTGCGATGGTCAGCTTTTCCCGCAGATCGCCCGAGAATAGCCGGACCGGGCCTTCGCTGCGGGCCTCCTCGCCGACCTCATCCTCCAGACAGGCTTCGTCGATATCGACGAACATCACATTTGCGCCCTTGGCCTGAAAATGGCGGGCGACGGCAAGACCGATGCCTTTGGCGGCGCCGGTGACGATGGCAGTTTTGCCTGCGATGGACAGCGACATGGGGGAACCTTTGTTAGCGCGGCCGGAACGGATGGCTGGCGCGGGTCAACCGAAAGGCGGCATCGCCGCCAATGTCTTCGACCTGCCGAAACAGGGTCGTCAGCGGCTGTTGATACGGCAAATGGCGGTTGGCGACCAGCCACAGCGTGCCATCCGGCACCAGCATGGACGCAGCGGCACGCAAAAAGGCCACGCCCAAGGTGGGGTCGGCGTCACGGCCTGCGTGAAAGGGCGGGTTCATCACCACCGAATGAGCCGGGCGCAGGGGTTTGAAGGTGCGCGCATCCGCCCAGTGAAAGCGGGCACGCACATCCTCGACATTCACCTCGGCGCAATCGAGCGCGTCCTTCTCGGCCTCGACCAGATCGAGTTCGGCCACCGTGGGTCGCTTCAGGATGGCGCGGGCCAGATAGCCCCAGCCGGCCCCAAGATCGATCACCCGGCTGCCCAGCTTTTCCGGCAAAGCCTGTGCCAGCAGCACCGATCCGCGATCCGGCCCATCCGAGGAAAACACCCCCGGCAGGGTCTGGAACCCGCCCTCCACCAGATGCGGCCGGGCCTCCCAACCAGACAGATCCGCCCCGGCCTGCAAGACGAAGATCTTGCCATGTGCCTTTGACAAGGGCCCCGCAAGCGCAAGGCCCATGGCGCGGCAATCTTTCAGGATGCTGTCGATACCATCGGTTTTCTGGCCATCCACGGCCACAGGACCGCCCGGAACAACCTCGACCATCGCGCGGCTGATCAGGGCGCGCGCCGCGTCACGCGATCGCGGCAGGCAAACGATGGCCGCCGCATAGGGCGGGCCTTCGGCGGGCTGATAGCCACGGGCCGCAAACCATTCGGCGTCGGGGCGAAAACCCGTTGCCACCCGCACCCGCGCAATCGAAATGCTGGACAGATCATCCCCCTCTTGCGGGCGATAGATCACGACCGGGCCATCTGACGGCAACACCAGCGTGCCGCTGTCGATGGCAAAATCAAGACGAGAAAAGCGCATGCGTCACGGAACAGGCGCGCGGCCTATTCCTTCTCCATCGTGCATTGCAGCGGGTGCTGATGGCGGCGCGCGAAATCCATCACCTGCGCCACCTTGGTTTCCGCCACCTCGTGCGAGAAGACGCCCACCACGGCGAGCCCCTTCTTGTGGACGGTCAGCATGATGTCAAACGCCTGCGCGTGGTTCAGGCCAAAGAAACGCTCCAACACATGCACCACGAATTCCATGGGCGTGTAGTCGTCGTTCAGCAGCATCACCTTATACATCGGCGGGCGCTGGGTGCGGGTCTTGGTCTTGGTCAGCAGCCCCGCGTCATTGCCCGGCCCATCGGTCTTGTCAGACATGGAAATGGGGAATTGGGTCACAGGCGCGGCCTCATGCGAAGGATTCGGTTGGACGGGTTCTGCGCGCAATATAATTGATTTTGGCCACGGGGAAAGGGCATCAGCCCAAGGATTGCGACAAAGGGGTAAACCGGGCATGAAAACCCCAAGGACGGAGGCGCAGATGACCCTGACCACGATCGGATTCGATGCCGATGACACGCTTTGGCAGAACGAAGCCTTCTTTCGCCTGACGCAAGAGCGGTTTACCGCGCTTCTGGCTGATTACGCCGAACCGGACCACCTGCACGAGCGGCTTTTGGTGGCCGAGCGGCGCAATCTGGGGCATTACGGCTTTGGCGTGAAAGGGTTCGTCCTGTCGATGATCGAGACCGCCATCGAGGTGACAGAGGGCCGGGTGCCTGCCTCGGTGATCAGCGACCTGATGGAGGCGGGGCGCGACATGCTGCGCCACCCGATCGAACTGCTGCCCCATGCCCGCGACGCCGTGGAGGCGCTTGCCGCAGATCACAGGGTGCTGCTGATCACCAAGGGCGATCTGCTGGATCAGGAACGCAAACTGGCGCAATCGGGGCTTGGCGATCTGTTCGACGGGGTAGAGATCGTGTCGAACAAGACACCCGAGGTTTATCACGCCATCTTTGCCCGCCACGGCAGCCGTCCCGATCAGTCGATGATGGTCGGCAACTCGCTGAAATCCGATGTGCTGCCGGTGCTGGATGTGGGCGGCTGGGGCGTGCATGTGCCCCACGACCTGACCTGGGCGCTGGAACATGCCGATCCGCCGCAAGGTCATGGACGATTCTATCAGCTGGCAGACCTGGCGGGCCTGCCCGATCTAGTGGCAAAACTGCGCTGACCCACAATCGATAGCGGGTGCATCCGGGCAGCTGCCAGATTTGCAACAACTTTAGCATAAACCGCAAAGCCCTTGAATTTCCGGGGTTTTGCGGAATCGTCTGCTGTGCTAGCGTCTGACCAAATCACGTCCCACCAAAAAAATCGGGGCGGACCGAGGCAGAGCAAGGATTATCATCGTGACAACGCATCTGGGGCGGTATGCCCGTAATTTCGTTTGTCTGGTGGCATTGATCGTGGTGGCGGCCTGTTCGTCGCCGCAGCCGTCAGGGGCCGCACCCTATGCCGCGATCGTGCAGGATGCCCGCACGGGCGAAGTGCTGTTTTCCGAAAACGCCGAGACGCGGCTTCACCCCGCCTCGCTCACCAAGATGCTGACGCTTTACATCACCTTCGAGGAGATTCAGCGCGGTCGCCTGACGCTCGACACCATGGTGACAGTGACAAGGAACGCGGCCTCGAAACCGCCGTCGCGGCTGGGCCTGAAGGCCGGGCAGAAAATCGCCGTGCGCCACCTGATTCGGGCCGCTGCGATCAAATCGGCCAATGACGCGGCTTCGGCGCTGGGCGATCACATCGGCGGGTCCGAGCAAGGCTTTGCCCGCCGGATGAATGCCACGGCCAAGGCCCTGGGCATGCGCAATTCGACCTTCAAGAACGCCAACGGCCTGACCGAGGCGGGCCATCTTTCGACTGCGGCCGACATGAACACTCTTGGCCGCCGCCTGTTCTACGATTTCCCGCAGTATTACAACATCTTCTCGCGTCGCACGGCAGATGCGGGGCTGGCTGCGGTGCGCAACACCAACACGCGCTTTCTGGACGCCTATGAAGGTGCGGATGGTATCAAGACCGGCTATACCAACGCCGCAGGGTTCAACCTGACCGGCTCGGCGCAGCGCGGGAATGTGCGCATCATCGCCACGGTGTTTGGCGGCGCATCCACAGCGGCCCGCAACGCAAAGATGGCGCAGCTTCTGGACATCGGGTTCAAGCGTGCCCCGGCAAACGCCCCGACACGCGTTCCGCCAGCGCCAAATTATTCGGCCGATGTCGAGGCGCTGATCGCCGAAGCCGACGCGCTGCCCGAAGTCGAAGGCGGCGCGGGCAAGACGATCCGGCTTCAGATGGCGGTTGCCTCGTCGCCGCGCCCAGCCGCGCGCCCCGATGCCCGCAAGATCGCCGCCGCCGAAGAAGCCGTCGAAGCGATTCAGGACGATATTGCTGCTGCACTGGCCGAAGCGGTGGCCGAACCACCGCCCCCCGGCACGTTGGACGCACAGGCCGTTGCGATGGCGCAGGCGGCACCAGGGGCTGAAACGCCGGTGATCCCGGCCCCGCCGGCCCGGCCCGAAAACCTGCTCGCCGAAGCCACGACCGAGACTCAGCCAGAGGCAGAGGCCCTGCCCGAAGCCACCGTCGCGGCCGCACCCGTGGCAGAGCCCGGCACATTGGACGGGCAAGCCATCGCGCTTGCGGCAGAGACGACCCTTGACGCACAGGCCGCACAGATCGCCGCCAGCGACGAGATGACCGTCTCGGCGCCGATGCAGCTTGCGGCGGCTGTCGTGCCCGTGGCCCCCGAAGCGCCCAAGCGCAATGCGCCGATCTTTGACCGCGTGGCCGAAGCGCCCGATCTGGAGACCGAGCCAGAGCCGGTGGTGATCCGGTTGTCCACGTCCAACGCGCGCCATTGGGGTGTGCATCTGGGCAAGTTCAACTCGCGCTCCGAGGCAGAGCGCCTCTTGCTCAAGACCCAACTGGCGGAAAGTGCCACGCTGAACGACGGGCTGCGCAAGGTGGTGCAAAAGGGCGGCGGCTATGACGCCAATTTCCTTGGGCTGACGCAGGAACAGGCCGATCTGGCCTGCCGCCGCCTTCAGGCGCGCGCGGTGCAATGCTTCACGATGGGGCCGTGACGGGCATGGCTGGGCTGGTCTTTGCGGCGCCGCCGACGATAAGCCTCGCGGTGGCCGGGCAAGAGGAGCGGTTCCCCGTTCGGCGCATTTTTTGTGTCGGGCGCAATTATGCCGACCATGCCCGCGAGATGGGGCATGACCCCGAGGCCGAGCCGCCGTTCTTTTTCACAAAGCCCGCCGATGCGGTGGTCGCCAGCGGCAGCGTGATCGCCTACCCTTCGGCGACCGCTGATCTGCATCACGAGGCGGAGTTGGTCGTTGCCATCGGGCGCGGCGGGTTCATGGTGTCAGAGCGCGAGGCAGAGGCGCTGATCTGGGGCCATGCGGCGGGCAATGACCTGACCCGCCGCGATTTGCAGGCGGCTGCCAAGGCGGCCCGGCGGCCGTGGGACATGGCCAAGGGGTTCGACCGCTCTGCCGTGATCGGGGCCATCCGCCCCGGCCCGATTGACAGCTCCGCCGTAATCCGGTGCAGCGTGAACGGGACCATGCGGCAAGAGGCGCGGCTGTCAGACATGATCTGGTCGGTGCCCAGCATCCTCGCGCATCTGTCGCGGCTTGTGGCCCTCCATCCCGGCGATCTTGTCATGACCGGCACGCCCGCGGGCGTCGGCCCGATTGCGCAGGGGCAAAGCTGCACGGTCACGATCGACGGGCTGGAGCCTGCCACGGTGCGCGTGACCTAAGGCTTTGGCCTGTCGTCATAATCCTTGGTCAGAATGCGGTTTGCATCGCCTTGCGGATCGTCAAACTGCTTGGTGCGCATCGCCCAGACAAAAGCCACCAGCCCAAGCAGGCCAAGACCCAGCGACACGGGGATGAGGATGCCAAGAATTTCCATCACTTGAGCCTGAGGGCGTTGAGCGAAACGGTGATCGAGGACAGCGACATCGCAAGCGCCGCCGCCAGTGGTGTGGCAAGGCCAACCAGCGCAAGCGGCACAGCGACCACGTTGTAAAGCGCCGAGATCGCAAAGTTTTCCTGAATGCGCTTGGTCGATTGCCCGGCTATGCGCAGCGCATCGGCAATCGGCGCCATATCCTGGCCAAGCAGCACGATGTCAGAGGCAACCCGTGCTGCATCGAGCGCCGACGCCGGCGAGATCGACACATGGGCCGAGGCAAGTGCGGCGGTATCGTTCAGCCCGTCCCCCACCATCAGCACACGATGGCCCTGCGCTGCAAGCTGCGCCACGGTCTGCGCCTTTTCTGCGGGCAGCGCGCCGGCGGTCCAATCGTCGATACCCAGCCGATCTGCCAGATCCCGCACGGCGCCCGGGGCATCGCCGGAGATGAGCTTGATCGCCTTGCCCTGTGCCTTGATGGCCGCCACCGCCAGATCGGCGCCGGGGCGCAGACGATCGGCAAAGGTAAAGGCACGCGGCACGCCCTCGCCTGTGCACAGATAGGTCGCGGTCACATCAAGCCCGGCCCCGCCACACCATTCGGCACGGCCCAGGCGGACCCGCGTGCCCTTCCACAGGCCTTCGATGCCATAGCCGGGCACTTCGCGAATATCTTCGACCCGCTCGGGGCGCAGCCCTGCCTCGCGCGCGGCCTCGGCCAGTGCAAGCGCCAACGGGTGAGAGGAGGCGGAGGCGAGGGCATAGGCCACCTCGACCGCGCTTTTTGGGTGGC
>JALOSF010000045.1 GCA_025458525.1 Cypionkella sp.
TCCGCCCGGCACCGCCGCGGTGGCGACAAACCCCAAGGCCAGCACCACGAACAGCGCGATCTGCCCCGCAAGCCGTTCGAACACCACCGCCTGACCAGCCGCCATCAAGCCTGCCGCGGCCCGGCTGCGATAGGCCCGGCCCGCATCGCCCAGAACGCCGCCGGGCAACAGCTGGTTCACCACCTGTGACAGGTAGTATTCCCGCACCGCCTTGTGCCATGTCAGGCTCAGCCCCAGTTGCGCCGCCGTCAGCTGCCAGCGCAGCGCCGACAGCACCGTCTGAAGCGTCAGCGCAAGCCCCCCGGCCAACAGCCAGCCAGCCTCTGCCCGCGCGAGTTGGCGCATCGCCTGCGCGCCATCGGCCAGGCGCCACACCAGCACAAGTAGCCCAAGCGCCAGCGCGGCCTGCACAAGGCGCAGCAGGGTGCGGTGCTGCGGCATGGCCTAGTTCCCCCCGGCGCCCAGGCCCGAGGAATAGGCGCGCAGAACGGAATCGCGCATCTGATCCATCGGCAGGGCGGGCGTCTGCGCGGGGGGCAACAGGCCGGGCATCGGGGCAAAGGCTGCGGCCCGCGCCACCAGATCGGGCGGGCCGATCACATGCACCGGCACCTCGCGGCGTTCGTCGAGCGCCACAAAACCTGCGGCCTGATGGTCGCCAAGGATGATCATCAACGGCGGGTCTTCGGCGTGGCGCTCGGCATAGGCCATCACGGTTTGCAGCGCATAGTCGATGGCATCGCGATATTGCGCGCGCACCCTGTCGTGGTCGCGCCAGACCACATCGGGGGGATCGCCCGCCTCGGCCATCGGGTTGAAGATGCGTCCGTCGCCGATCTGGTCCCAGGGCACCAGGCGCGGCACCGGAACCCAAGGCGCGTGGGACGTCCCGGTTGCCATCTGGATGAAGCGCGGTCTGGTCGAGGGGGTATCGCGCAGCAGCCTGTCCATCGCGGCAAAGGTGAACTGGTCGGGCATCGTGACCCAGTTGAACGGCAGGCCGGCATAGCCAAGGTCGCGCGCGGCCAGCACGGTGCCAAAGCCCATGAAGGCCGACTCGGGCCATTCAAGGGTGATCTGCGGCATCACCGCCGCCGTGTCGAACCCCGATTGTGCCGCAATGTGAAACAGCGTCTGACGTCCCGACACCAGGGCCGCGCGATAGCGGATCTGGTCGTTGATCCAGAGCCCATTGGCAAAGGTGGCATGGGCAAGCCAGCTTTGTCCGCCTTGCGTGGGCGATCCAAGATAGCCCGACGCCATCGCAAGCCCGCGCGCGGCCAGTCGCACCTCGGCACGCGCCAGCGTATCGCGGTGCCGATCGGCATAGAAGGGCGTGTCATGGCTGGTGCGCCCATAGCTTTCGACAAAGACCACGATCACATCGCGGTCGATCCGGTCGAGAAGCCCGGTCGCCCCGGCAAACGGATCGCTGCGGGCCGCGCGGCGAAAGGTCTCCAGATCGGCCAGCGTGTCGCGCACCTGCTGCACCCGGTCCAAACCGGTGCGCGCGGTAAAGGCGCTGCCGGGCGGATCGAAACCGTCGGTCCAGCCCTTGGCGCGCGCCACATCGGCAAGGCTCATCCCGGCAAAGCCGATGGCGCCCGCCGCAGCAAGGCCGCGCAGCGCGCCGCGGGGCAGGGCGGCGCGCGTCCAGACCCCGGTTGCCCACCACAAACCGAAGACCACGCCGCCCGTCGCAAGCAGCGCCCCGGCCAGCACCAGCACGGCCGGGACGGTGCCGATCGACCCCGAGACAAGCCGCAAGCCCGCCTCGATCAGCGGCAGGTCGGCCACCGGGTTGAACCCGCGCGACAGGGCCGAAAACATCGCCAGATCGGCAACCTTCAACACCGTGACAAGCCCGAGCCCCGCCGTGACCGCAAGCCGGGCCGCCTGTCCCGCCAGACCCGGCCCCAGCGCCGCCAGGCCAAGCAGCACCACAGGCAGTTCCAGCGGCAGGCTGGCCAGCGCCGAAAGGGTCAGGGCATTGGGGTGGCTGGGCAGCACCAGCAGCAGATAAAGCCCGACAGCCGCAAGGAAAAGCGCCACAGGCCCGGCGCGTCGCTGGGCGGTCATGCCCGGTTCCGCCAAAGCCAGATCACATCGCGCCCGAAGGACCACACCAGCGCCAGCGCCGCCCCGGCCACCAGCGTCTGGGCCAGCACGGGCGGCAAGACCTGCGGGATCAGCGCGATCAGGCTGCCGATCTGGATCACGCAGACCACCTTGCGGCCGAACCGGGGCGGCAGATCGGCAAGAAGCCAGGGCCAGATCTGGCCCGCCGCCGCAAAGACATAACGCGGCAGGCCAAGCAGCAACACCAGCGGCCCGGCGGCGCCCGCCGCCCACAGATAGGCCGCAAGGATCAGGCCGAAGGCCGCATCCACCTCCATGTCAAAGCGTGCGCCAAAGTCCGAGCAGCGGCCCTCGCGCCGCGCAAGCCAGCCATCCACCCCGTCAAGCATGAGCGAGATCGCCGCCACCGCGCAGACCACCCAGCCCGATGCCACAGGGGTCACGACCGCCGCCAGCAGCGCCGAGGTCAGCGCCAGCCGCACCAAGGTGACCGCATTGCAGGCCCCCAGTGTCGGATGGTCAAACCCGCGCCGCAGCAACAGGGTGGCCAGCCAGACCCCGACCCCGTATCCGCCCGCCGCGATCAGCAGGGCAGGGGCCGATGGTCCCGCAAGGCCGAAGCCGACGCCAAGGACCAGAGGAAAACAGCACCACGCCAACAGGCCAAAGCGCGCCTCGGGCGCCGAGCGCGGGCGCGCCACCTTGGGCTGCGACAGGGAGGGAAATTCAGGCTTTGCTTCTGACATCCCGCTTGATTTAGCACCTCGCGCCGGCTGTCAAGCGGTCCGGCTTGCGCTTTTGCCGGGCTGACCTAGCTTTGATGTCAGCACAGGGCCACGGCCCTCTGTGAGGGGCATCGTCACGGCGCGAGGAGGCAGGCACAGCATGCAGGGCAAGGGCTATTCCACACCATCGCGTCTGTTCCATTGGGGCATGGCGGTGCTGATCCTCAGCACCTTGCCGGTGGGGTATCTGATGGTGCAGCAAGGTCTTGGCCGGTCCTTGCAGAATGCGCTGTTCATCTATCACAAGAATGTCGGCGTGGTCTTGCTTGTGCTGATCCTTGCGCGGATGATCTGGCGCTGGCGCCGCCCGGCGCCGCCGCTGCCCGACAGCGTGCCCCCGGGTCAGGCGCGTGTTCCGCATCTGACGCATGGGCTGCTGTATCTGTTGATGCTGGTGGTGCCGCTGGCGGGCTATGTCCGGGTGCGGGCCGGCGGATTTCCGATCGAGGCGCTGGATGCGCTGGGCTTGCCCACGCTGGTGCCGCGTTCGGATGCCTTGGCCGCGGTGGCGAAATCGGTGCATTACGGGGCAGGGATCGCCATTTCCGTGCTGATCGCGCTGCATGTCGGCGCCGCAATTTACCACGCGCGGGTCAAGCGCGACGGGCTTTTGGCGCGGATGTGGCCGCCGCGCGCGCCCTAGCCGTCAGCTGCCCGCCGCCAGCCCGATCTGTGCGCACAGCGGGCGGTGGTCCGACGCGATGCGGATCGCAGGGCTGTCAAGCACGCGCGTGGTCAGCACCCGGGCGGGCGGGGTGGCCAGGATCCGGTCCAGCGGCAGTAGCGGGCGCCCCACGGGAAAGGTCGCGCGCGCCGGTCCCGCAAAAGCCGCTCCGCTGACCCGTGGCGACAGGGCAAGGCCGCCCCAGGGCCGCCATTCGTTCAGATCGCCGCACAGCACGGTCTGGCGCGCCGCGCGCCGGGCAAGATGCTGGCCAAGGGTGCGCATCTGCACCACCCGCAAGGCTTGACCCAACGACAGATGCGTGCCGATCAGCCGCAGCGCCACCCCGTCTTGCGCCAGATCAACCACCACCGCCCCCCGGTGGCAATGGCCCGGCAGGTCCAGAAGCGTGATCTCCTCGACCCGCCAGCGCGGATGGACGAACAGCACCACCCCCAGAAAGCCGTGGCTCTGCGCGCCCCAGCGGGCCGCCTGCGCGCGGTGGATGTGGCCCAGGCCCGTGTCCGCCTCGATCTGGCGCAGATCCAGAAAGCCGCGATGCGGGGGCGGGTCTTCATCCGCCTCTTGCAGGACAAGCGCGTCAAGCGGGCTGGCGCAGAGATCTTTGCGCAGCACCTCGGCGATCCGGGCGGGATCGGTGCGGCCATCCATGCCCTTGCCCCGGTGGATGTTCCAGCTGGCACAGGTGAAGGTCACGGTGGCTGCGGTCAACGGGTGCGGTCCTTTTGCATCCCCGGCAGATAAGCCTGCCGTCCCCCGGATCAAGCGCCAGCAGGGCGGGCGTCACATCTTGTCGTTCGGGTTGCGGCGCGACCAAGTGATCTGGCGCCAGACATAAAGCGCCACGACACCGATGATGACCGCCATCGAGACCGGGCCAAGCACGGCCTCAATCTGGGCGACATTGCGGCCCAGAACCCAGCCCGCAATCGCAAGCCCCGCGCTCCAGATCGCGGTGCCAAGCGTGGACCAGATCAGGAAACCCGGCAGTTTCATCCGCATCAGGCCGGCGGGGATCGACACCACGGACCGGATGGTGGGGATCATCCGTCCGGCAAAGACGATGATCTGCCCATAGCGGCCAAAGGCCCGCCGCGCCCGTTCCACATCGGGCCAGGTGAGCGTGAGCCAGCGCCCGTGACGGTCGATCATGCGGTGAAACCGGTCGATCCCGATGGCCAGCGCCAGCCCATACCAGAACAGGTTGCCCAGCATGGCGCCTGCGGTGCCCGCAACGATGACAAGCGGCAACGACAGCGCGCCAGAGGCCGCCACCACCCCCGCGATCGGCATGATGACCTCGGACGGGATGGGCGGAAACACGGTTTCCAGCAGCATCAGAAGGAAGATGCCGACATAGCCGCTGCCCTCGACCAGATCAAAGATCCATGTTTCCAACGGCCTTGCCCCCCATGTCGCTGTGCCCCCATGTCGCTGTGCCATGCGGCGTTTAGGCTGCACGGCCGCCCGTTGCAAGCCATCGGTTCTGGCCGCGCCACAGGGCCGCTGTGCCCAAGCGCGGAAACTTTTTGCACGGGCCGCAGGGCGGGGGGGTTGAAATGTCGCACCCCGATCACAAACTTGTGGGAGCAGCCCGGGCCCCTCTGGCGACAGCGATCTGTCGTGATGTCGGACTGCGTCAAGCGCGCTTGACGGCATGCCCGGACCTGTCCCCCCGTCGGACGATTTTCGTGTGGCCGTTGGCGTTGTTCCAGCAACGAAGGGTCATGCATTGGAATTCCTGTTAATCCTCTTTCTCGGCAAGCCGCTGTGGATGTGGCTTTTGTTCGTCACCTTGGTCGTGCTGCTTTTGGCCTTCGACCTTGGCGTTCTGAACAAGGACGACCATGAAATCGGCGTGGCCGAAAGCCTGAAGCTCTCGGCCATGTATATTACGCTTGGGCTGGCGTTTTCCGGGTTCATCTGGTGGCAGATGGACGGGGTGGCGACGGCGCAGTATCTGACGGCCTTCGTGGCCGAAAAGACGCTGGCGATGGACAATATCTTTGTCATCGCGCTGATCTTCGGCTTCTTTGCCATTCCGCGCGAATATCAGCACCGGGTCCTGTTCTGGGGCATTCTGGGCGTCATCCTCTTGCGCGGCATCATGATCGGCCTTGGGGCGACCCTGGTCGAGCAGTATTCCTGGGTGCTCTACATCTTTGCCGGTTTCCTGATCCTGACCGGGATCAAGATGCTGTTCGTGGCCGACAAGGAGCACAAGATCGAGGACAATGGCCTGATCCGCTTTCTCAAGCGGCGGCTAAACGTCACCGAGGAGCTGCACGGCCATGACTTCTTCGTGAAAAAGCCCGATCCCGTCACGGGCAAGATGGTGCGGTTCGCGACACCCCTGTTCCTTGCGCTGGTGATGATCGAAATCGCCGATCTGGTGTTTGCGGTCGATTCGGTTCCGGCGGTGTTCACCATCACCACCGACCCCTACATCGTCTATACCTCGAACATCTTTGCCATCCTTGGCTTGCGCGCGCTTTACTTTGCGCTGGCCGCGATCCTGCACCGCTTTGCCTATCTGAAATATGCGCTTTCGGTGCTTCTGGTCTTTATCGGGTCGAAGATCTTTATCGCGGATGCGATGGGATGGGAAAAATTCCCGCCGGAATGGTCGCTTGCCATCACCTTTGCGATCCTTGGGGCGGGCGTGGCCTTCTCGCTGTGGAAAACCGCCCACCCGGCGCCCGCCGCGCCCGAGGTGCCACAGGCCGCGCCGCGCGGCGAAAGCTGACCCAGCGCAAGGGCTGGCCCTGACCGGGGCCAGCCTGTTTTTGTCGGGTCAGGCGACGCGCTGCCCCTCGACCCAGACACCGCGCACCGCACCCGCCGGCCCAAGCCGGGCCACGCGGATCACGTCGCCCCGCAGTCCCGGCCGAAGCTGCCCCCGGTCTGCAAGGCCCGCCGCCTGCGCCGGGGCCGAGGTTACAGTCGCGATGCCGCGCGCCAGATCCTGCCACAGATCGCCCAGCATCAGGGCCCCCGACAACAGGGACGAGGGCACATAATCGGATGACACGATATCCAGAAGATCCGCCTCTGCCAGGGATTGCGCCGCGATATTGCCCGAATGGCTGCCACCGCGGATCAGGTTGGGCGCCCCCATCATCACCTTGATCCCATGCGCGCGGCAGGCGGCTGCGGCCTCGATCGTGGTGGGAAACTCGGCAAAATGCGCGCCATGCGCTGCCGATTGCGCCACATGATCGGCTTCGGTGTCGTCATGGCTGGCCAAGACCGCGCCATAGCGGCGGGCGGCGGCGACGGTTGCCGCCTCGTGCTGCGCGCCAAGCCGGGCGCGCAGCGCCTGCTGTGCGGCCACCTGCGCGTCCCAATCCGCGTCGGACGTGCCGTATTTGCCGACGTAATATTCCTTGAGCTTGGACATGTCGCGAAACTGCCGGGCACCGGGGGTATGGTCCATCAGGCTGACGATGCCGATCCGGTCGGCGGGCCCGAACTTGTCCAGCTCGGCGCACAGGGTTTCGGAACAGATTTCTGCCCGCAGATGCAGGAAATGGCTGATGCGCAAGGCACCTTGCCCCCGCAAATCAAGGATCTCGTCAGCCAGCGCGCGGGCGTATTCGCCGTAATTGGTCTTGGCGTTCGACGTGACCGACCCCACCCGCAGCGCGTCGAACACGGTGGTGATGCCCACGCTGGCCAGTTCGGCATCATGCGCGATGATGGCGGCGGCATGGGGCCAATCGACCTTTGGCCGCGGCTCGATATGACGCTCCAGATTGTCGGTGTGCAATTCGACAAGGCCGGGCAGCACCAGATCGCCCCCGCAATCGAGCGCGCCCGCAGGCACGGCGCTGCCCTCGGCGATATCGGCAATCTTGCCGCCGCTCAGCCGGATCTGCCCGCGCAACACCTCGGTCGGCAGCACAAGGGTGGCATTGGCCAGAATTGTTTCAGATGTCATGCGGATATGTCCTTGTGCTTTGCGCTGCGGGCTTGACCTGACACCGCTGCGTCACATCCATGTGACAAACCCAGGCTAAGGCGCGCGGATGGACCAGATCAAAAGATATGCCGTTTATTATGCCCCGCGTCCCGGGGCCTTTGCCAATGCCGCCGCCGCATGGCTTGGGCGCGATCCGGCGGATGGGGCGATCAAGGATCATCCGCGCGTGCCGGGCATCACCGATGTGGCGCAGATCACCGTGGATGCGCGCCGCTATGGCTTTCATGGCACGTTGCGGGCGCCGTTTCGCCCCGCGCCCGGCGTGACCGAGGCCGAGATCGATGCCTGTCTGCGCGGGCTTGCGGCCCGGCTTCGGCCCGTGGTCAACAGCGGCCTTGGCCTGCATGACATGAACGGATTTCTGGCATTGACGCCGCTTGACGGCGGTGCCGCCCTTGGCGCGTTCGGCGCGGCGGTGGTCACGGCGACCGATCCCCTGCGCGCGCCCCTGACCGCCGCCGATATCGCCCGGCGCAAGCCAGAACGCCTGACCCCGCGCCAGCGCGCGCTGTTGGAGCGTTGGGGCTATCCCTTCGTGATGGAAGAATTCGTCTTTCACCTGACGCTGACCGGGCTTTTGCCCGGAGATCGCCGCGGCCCGGTGGCCGAGGCCTTGCTGGGCTATCTGGATCCGGTGCTGCCCCGCCCCTTTGTGGTCGAGGATCTGTGCCTGTTTGCCGAGGATGCCTCGGGCCTCTTTCATCTGCGCCACCGCTATCCCCTGTCCGGGTAAAGCGCCGCCAGCAGCCGCGCGATGCCCACGTCGGGCGTGGCATCGTTCAGCACGGTGCGGGTGGCGATCCCCGGCGGTAAGACAAAACCCGCCCGGTCCAGCCGCGCCCGGATATCGGCCGCATCCTCGCGCCCGCGCGCTGCCAGACGCTGCGCCAGCACCTCGACCGGCGCGGTGACAAGGATCACGGCCAGCGTGTCGAACAGCTGCATCGCGCGGGGCAGGGCGTGGCGGCTGCCGTTGAAGATCACGTCGCCAGGGCCGGCCAGCTGATCCTTTGGCAGGCCATAGTGCAAGCCATGCGCCTGCCAGTCGAGCGCGAAGTCCCCCCGGGCGCGGCGGCGGTCGAATTCGGCGGGGCTGACACCTTCGAAATCCTCGCCCCCCGCGTCGGTCGGGCGGGTGATGACCCGCCGCACCAGCCGCAACGCGGGGCTAAACCCGCGCCGCGCCTCGATCGCGCCCGCAATCAAGGTATCCTTGCCCGCCCCCGACGGGCCCACGACCGCAAAGATCATGCCGCAGCCTCGGGCGCGGCCTTGGGGGTAAAGGCGCTGACATCGACCAGCCGGTCACAGACCTGCGCCCGGGCCGCCTCGTCGTGAAAGATGCCAAGGATCGCCGCGCCGCGGGTCTTTGCCTCGACGATCAGGTCAAGAACCACGGCGCGGTTCGCGGCATCAAGGCTTGCGGTCGGCTCGTCCAGCAACAGGGCGGGGTAGGGATAGGCAAAGCCGCGCGCGATGTTGACGCGCTGTTGTTCGCCGCCCGAAAAGGTGGTGGGCGACAAGGGCCAAAGCCGTTCGGGAATGTTCAGCCGCGCCAAAAGCCGCGCCGCCTGCGCCCGCGCCTTATCCTGCGGGACGCCGCAGACCCGCAGCGGCTCTGCCACCACATCCAGCGTCGGCACCCGCGGGACCACGCGCAGGAACTGGCTGACATAGCCCAGACCGTCGCGGCGCAGCGCGATGATCTGGCGTGGCGTGGCGCTGGCGACATCGGTTGCGCCCACCATGATCCGCCCGGCACTGGCCAGATAATTGCCCCAGACCATGCGCATCAGCGTCGATTTGCCCGCGCCCGACTGGCCCACAAGGCCCACACATTCGCCGGGCGCCACGTGCAGGCTTGCCCCCGCCATCACCGGGATCAGCGCCGCGCCCTGATTGTGCAAGGTAAAGGACTTCGACAGGTTTTCGATACGTATCATGGGCTTAGACCTGCAACACAGAGGAGACGAGAAGTTGGGTATAGGCGTGCTGCGGATCATCCAGCACCTGATCGGTCAGCCCCTGTTCCACCACGCGCCCCGATTTCATCACCATCAACCGATGCGCCAGAAGCCGCACCACGGCCAGATCATGGGTGACGATCACCACGCTCAGCCCCATGTCGCGCACCAGACCGCGCATGAGGTCCAGAAGCCGGGCCTGCACGCTGACATCAAGCCCGCCCGTCGGTTCATCCATGAACACAAGGCGCGGCGCGGTGACAAGATTGCGCGCGATTTGCAGGCGTTGCTGCATGCCCCCCGAAAAGGCGGCGGGGCGGTCGTCGATGCGGTTGGCGTCGATCTCGACCCGGCCCAGCCAGTCGGTGGCCTGTGCGCGGATGTCGCCGTAATGGCGCGCGCCGATCGCCATCAGCCGTTCGCCGACATTGGCGCCCGCGCTGACCCCCATGCGCAAGCCGTCGCGCGGGTTCTGGTGGACAAAGGCCCAGTCCGTGCGCGACAACCGCCGTCTTTCGGTTTCCGCCATCGCCAGCACATCCTGCCCGTCATAAAGGATCTGGCCCTGATCGGGGCGCTGATGCCCGGCCAGACAGGACAGAAGGGTGGATTTGCCCGATCCGCTTTCGCCCACGATCCCCAGCACCTCGCCGGGGAACAGATCAAAGCTGACATCGGTGCAGCCGATGCGCGCGCCATAGGATTTGGCCAGCCCCGCCACCTGAAGCAGCGGCGCCACCGCCCCCCGGATGGACTGCGAAAACTCCGTCGCCTTTTGCGGCTGTGTCATGCCTGCCCCCCAAGCCGGCCCTGATGGCCCTCGCGGCGCCTGCCGGCGCAAAAATCGGTGTCCGAGCAGACAAACATCCGCCCGCCCGCATCATCGGTGATCACTTCGTCCAGATAGCTGTGGGCGGCGCCACACAGATCGCACGCATGCCCCGGTTTCGACGCGGTGAACGGATGGTCGTCGAAATCGAGGCTGACCACCGCCGTATAGGGCGGCAGCGCATAGATGCGTTGTTCGCGCCCCGCCCCAAAAAGCTGGATCGCGGCATTGCCCGACAGTTTGGGGTTGTCGAATTTCGGTATGGGCGAGGGGTCCATCACATAGCGCCCTTCGACCTTGACCGGATAGGCATAGCTGGTGGCAATCGTGCCGTGACGCGCGATGTCCTCATAAAGTTTGACATGCATCAGCCCGTATTCCTCCAGCTCGTGCATCTTGCGGGTTTCGGTCTCGCGCGGTTCCAGAAAGCGCAAGGGTTCGGGGATCGGCACCTGATAGACCAGGATCTGCCCCTCGCGCAGCGGCTGTTCGGGGATGCGGTGGCGGGTCTGGATCAGCGTGGCCTCGGCGGTGGCTTCGGTGGTGGCGACGCCTGCGGTGCGGGCAAAGAAGCGGCGGATCGACACGGCATTGGTGGTGTCATCGGCGCCCTGATCGATCACCTTCAGCCGGTCTTCGGGCACAAGACAGGCGGCCGTCACCTGCACCCCGCCCGTGCCCCAGCCATAGGGCATCGGCATTTCGCGGCTGGCAAAGGGCACCTGATAGCCGGGGACCGCCAGCGCCTTGAGCAGGGCGCGCCGGATCATCCGCTTGGTCTGTTCGTCCAGATAGGCAAAGGTATAGGCCTGATCGGTCATTCCGCCGCCTCCTGCGGTTGCTGCTGGTGCTGTTGGGCCTCGGCCGCCGCCGCTTCGGCGCGCAGGCGGCGGACCAGTTCCATCTCGGCCTGAAAATCGACGTAATGGGGCAGTTTGATATGTTCCAGAAACCCGGTCGCCTGCACATTGTCGGCGTGCATCAGCACGAATTCCTCGTCTTGCGCGGGCGCGCCGATGTTGTCTTCGCCCAGTTCTTTCCAGCGCAGGGCGCGGTCCACCAGGCTCATGGCAATCGCCTTGCGTTCCGACTGGCCAAAGACCAGCCCATAGCCGCGGGTGAACTGCGGGGCCTCGCTGCGCGATCCCTTGAACTGGTTCACGGTTTCGCATTCGGTCAGCTCGATTTCACCAATCTCGACCGCGAAGCCCAGCTCGGGGATATCGACCTCGACCGCGACGCGGCCCAGACGCAATTCCCCGACAAAGGCATGGGTGCGCCCATAGCCGCGCTGCGTGGAATAGGCCATCGACAGGATGAACCCTTCGTCGCCCCGCGTGATCGCCTGAAGCCGCAAGGCGCGGTCTGCGGGCAGCTCCATCGGGCTGCGCGTCAGATCCGGGGGCAGCGTTTCACCCTGCGGGGCGGGCTCGATCAACCCGTCGTGGTTCAGGTGTTCGCTGACATGCGGCAAATGTGGCGGCGTGTCGCCATCGGCCGCGACGGGGGGCTGCCCGGGCAGCGGCGCCTCTGGCGCGCCCTCGGCCATCAGGGTGAAGTCCAGCAGGCGATGGGTGTAGTCAAAGGTCGGGCCAAGGATCTGGCCGCCCGGCAGATCCTTGAAGGTCGCGCTGATCCGGCGGTCCAGCGCCATCTGCGCCGTATCCACCGGGTTTGACGCGGCAAAACGCGGCAAGGTGGTGCGATAGGCGCGGATCAGAAACACCGCCTCGATCAGATCGCCGCGCGCCTGCTTGATCGCAAGCGCCGCCAGGTCGGGGTCGTAAAGCGAGCCTTCGGCCATCACCCGGTTGACCGCAAGCGCCATCTGCTGGCGGATTTGCGGGATCGTCAGTTCTGGCACATCGCGCGCGCCGCGGCGCTCCTCGGCAAGCCAAGCATGAGCGTTGTCGATGGCGCGCTCGCCGCCCTTGACTGCAACATACATTATTCCGCCTCCACGCGCGTTGACCGGGGCAGCGCGGCAAGCCGGCTGTCGCCGGTCAGGATCAGGTCAAAACCCAAGGGGAACCGCGCATGATTGGCCTGATGCGCCGCCACACCGGGCAGGGTCAGCCGCGCCTCGGTCCGGATGCCGGGGCCGGTCAGCCGCGCACCGCCCGCGCGAAGGTCCGGCATTTCGACGATCAGCGTGGCCGAGCGGTCGGGATAGTCGGGCTGGCCGATGGCAAAGCGGTTGACCGGCATCAGATCGGCCCAGCGGCCAAGGGCAAACTGCGCCTCGGGCGCGGGCACAAGCGGCGCGCCGATGTGAAAGGCGACCCAGTCGCGCAGCGCCGGCGTATCGCAGGCGCCCGCCAGATGCAGCGGCGTCGTGTCATCGCACAGCGTCAGCAGCACCACGCCCGCCGCCACCGACAGCGGCGCAGGCGGGGCCGCGCCCGTCACCTCGTGCAGGGTGCCGGGGCGGGCCATCGCCTCCATCACCGCGCGAAAGGCGCGGGCCGATTGCAGCGGCGCCTCGGCAAAGCCGCCGGACAGGGCTTGGGCGTTCATGCGTCTTCTCCGCGCATCATGGTGAAAAACTCGACCTTGGTGGCTGCGGCCTTGGCGGCGCGGCTGGCGCGCCGGGCCTCGGCCTCGGCCTCCAGCACGCTCAGCACCTCGGCCCGGATCCGGGGTGCCGCGCCGGTTTGCATCAGGGCGTCGATCACCGCGGCGCGCCGGGCATGGGCCTTGTCGCGCCCCTGCACCCAGGCATGGCCGATCGCGCCATCGTCCAGCCGGACGGCGCAGCGCGTCACCGTCATTTCGCCCAGGTTGAAGGCGGCCCCCACCGCGCCGATGCGCCCGCGCACCATCACCGTGCCGGTTTCAGGGGCGCGCAAAAGATCATGGGGCGGCAGGTCGGGCATCAGCCGGGCAAGGGCTGCGCCGCTTGCCTTGGCAAGCCGGGCCATCCAGGCCTGTCGTTCGGCGGGGGGGGCTTGGGTCATTGCATCCTCGACATCAGGGGGTCTGGCTGTTACTATATAACTAGACAACTTTTACCCTGTTCCGCCCGGCGGGCCAATCGGAGAGTTGTGAATTTTTGATGACGGGGGGATGTCCGTGACCACGATCTGGCAATCGATCAGCGAGAGGCTGCGCGCCGAGATCGCCGAAGGGCTTTACCCGCCCGGCAGCCGCCTTCCGACCGAGGCGGCGCTGGCCGCGCGCTTTGGTGTCAACCGTCACACGCTGCGCCGTGCGATTGCGGCGCTGGCCGAAGCGGGGTTTGTGACGCCGCGCCGGGGGGCAGGGGTGTTTGTCGCGGCCCGGCCCAACGACTACCCGCTGGGGCGCCGCGTGCGGTTTCATCAGAACGTCGCGGCCTCGGGGCGGACACCCTCGCGCCGGATCACCCGGTCCGAAACCCGCGCCGCGCGGGCGCGCGAAGCCGAGGCGCTGCACCTGCCCGAGGCGGCACAGGTCCATGTGGTCGAGGGCGTGTCCTTGGCCGATGGTCAGCCGATTGCGGCCTTTCGATCGGTTTTTCCGGCGGCGCGCTTTCCGGGGCTGCTCGACGCGATGGCCATGACGCCATCGGTGACGCAGGCGCTGGCCGCCTGCGGGCTTGCCGATTACACGCGGGCCGAGACGCGGCTGACGGCAAAGCTGGCCGATCCGGTGCTGGCGCTGGCCTTGCAGGTCGCGCCGGGCGCACCGGTGCTGCGGTCGGTTGCGGTCAATGTGGATGCGGGCGGCGTGCCGGTGGAACTTGGCACCACCTGGTTTGCCGGGGACCGCGTGACGCTGACCGTGGCGCCCGATCAGGCGCCGTAGCGCTCCAGAAACGCCTCGGCCTTCAGCGCGCGAAACTCTGGCAAGGCGCTGCGCAGCCGGTCGTGGTCCCAGTCCCACCAGGCCAGGGCCAGCAGCCGGTCGATCACATCGGCCGAAAACCGGCTGCGCAGCGGCACCGCGGGGCAGCCCGCCACGATGGCAAAGGGCGCGACATCCTTTGTCACCACCGCGCCCGAGGCCACGATGGCGCCGATGCCAATCGTCACCTCTGGCTTGATGATCGCGCCATGCCCGATCCAGCAATCGGCCCCCAGAGCCGTGCGCCGCGCGGCGCGGGCGACAAAGAAGGTGTCGTCATCTTCCACATCGTCCCAGTAATAGCTGGAACGATACAGAAAATGATGCTGCGCCGCATGGGCAAAGGGGTGGTCTGTCGGCCCGATCCGCGTCATGGCCGCGATATTGGCGAATTTGCCGACCGAGGTATTGGCGATGTCGGCCATCCGGTCGCAATAGGCGTAATCGTCAAAGGCGCTGTTGAGGATGATCGCCTGCGCCCCCACCTCGCAATAGCGGCCAAAGGTGGAATTCACCACCTTTGCCCCGGCATGCAGCAGCGGTTCGGTTGCCGACAGCTTTGGCATCATTCCCCCTTGATCAGCTTGCGCCGCAGCCAGCCTGACAGGCTGTCCATCGCCATGACCATCAGCACGATCAGCGTCATGTAATAGGCGACTTCTTCCCAGTCTTTCTGGGTCTGGATCGCCTGGGTCAGCAAAAGCCCGATGCCGCCGCCCACGATCGCGCCGATCACCGTCGCGCTGCGGGTGTTGGATTCAAGGAAATACAGCACCTGACTGAGCAGCACGGGCGTCACCTGCGGGATCACGCCAAAGCGCGCGCGCAGCAGGCCGTTCGCCCCGGTGGAGCGGATACCCTCGACCTGCTTTTCATCAATGTTCTCAAGTGCCTCTGAGAACATCTTGCCAAAGCTGCCGCTGTCGGTGATCAAGATCGCCAGCGCGCCGGTCATCGGGCCGGGGCCAAAGGCGCGGCTCAGGATGATCGTCCAGATCAGGCCGTCCACGCCGCGGATGAAGTCAAAGATCCTGCGCATCGCAAATCGGGCGGGACCAAGCGGGTTGAAGTTGCGCGCGGCCACAAAGCCAAGCGGCAGGGCGATGATGGCAGCCCCCATCGTGCCCAGAAAGGCCATCAGGACGGTTTCGAACAGCGCCCAGGCCACATCGGCATGCCGCCACATCTTGTTGGTCCAGACTTCTGACAGCATGTAGCCGATGTTGCTGCGCGCCGGATCGATACGGTCGCCCCACAGGGCGAGGGCGGCAAGCTCGGTCACGGATTTGCCGGAAAACGGGCTGTCGAGGGTGAAGAAGAACAGCTCCCACCCCGCTTGATAGCGGAAGGTTTCCACCTTTGACCGGGTATAGTTGAACCGCCCCGCCGGGGTGGTCACGCCAACGCGGGTGTCGCTGGCGTTGATCCAGTCGGGCAAGGGCTCTGGCGCGGTCAGCAGCAGCCGGTTGCCATCGGGGCGAATGTCGATGGTGCCATAGCCCGGCACCACCATGCGCGCGCCGGTGCTGTCATAGGTCACGACGTGCCCGGTCCCGAGGTCGATGGTCGTGACATCGCCCGCCACGCGGACCCAATCGGGAAATGTGCCCGCGGGATAGGCGCCCTTGGCCTCTCCTTCCACCGCGGCTGTCACCTCGCCCGTGCGGTTGTCGCGGGTGATGTGGGTCTTGTGCGACCAGAAGTCCGACAGCAGGATGGCGGCATTGTCCATCCGCGCCCGCTGGGCAAGGCCGGCCAGATCAAAGGCGACCGCGGTATAGACCAGATAGGCCAGCACCAGCGCCGGCAGGGCAAAGGCAAACAGGCGCTTGCGGGCAAAGCGCAGGGTGATCTGATCGGAGAGGGAAATGTCAGCGGCGGCCATGTCAGTTCCCCTTTACCAGACGGTGACGGATGCTGTCAAAGGTGCGGTCGATGACGACGATGGCCACGAACAGCAGCAGGAAGATCGCAACGACCTCGTCATAGCGGCCCTGGCCCCATTGCATGGCCAGTTTGAGGTCATGGCCGATGCCGCCTTCGCCGACAAAGCCAAGGATGGCCGAGGCGCGCACGTTGATTTCAAACCGCAACAGCCCATAGGACAGCCAGTTGGGTGCCACCTGCGGCATCACGCCCAGCCACATCCGCTGTGACCAGGTGGCGCCCACCGATTGCAGCCCCTCGACGGGTTTCAGATCGGCGTTTTCGGCGACTTCGGAAAACAGCTTGCCCAAGGCGCCCGCGGTGTGCAGCGCGATGGCGATCACTGCCGGCACCGGCCCGCCACCAAGGATATAGATCAGCACCAGCGCGATCACGATTTCCGGGATTGCGCGCAAGGCATCCATGCTGCGCCGGAACAGCGGGATCAGCGCAGGCCAGCGCGCAAGCCCGCGCGTGGCCAGCAGCGACAGCCCCATCGCCGCCAGCCCGCCCAGCAGCGTGGCCACGGCCGCGATGTTCAGCGTCTCGATCAGCGAGGGCACATGGTCGATGAAAAGCCCGGGGATCAGCGCGCGCTTTTCCCAGGCCTCGGTCAGAACTTCGGATGGAAAATCAAAGACATTGAGAATGCCGTTCCAGAACCCACCCGCATTGCGACTGTCGGCCAGCACCCAGCCCGAGGCCATGGTGGCAATGAACAGCGCCAGCAGGATGCCGCCATACATGCGTTTGCGGCGCACCATCGCCAGATACTGGTCCGATGTGCTTGCGGTATCGGGGCGCTTTCCCCGTTCTGGCCCAAAGGCGATGTCAACCATGTGCTGCCCCCAAAAAAATTGCCGGGCCACCCATGGGGCGGCCCGGCGACACGTGATGAAATCTTACATGCCTTCTTGCAGCTTGCGGGCGGCCAGCACCCCGGCATAGGCGTCATGCGTGACCGGCACGAAATCCTTTGCATCGCCTGCGGCCACGTTATAGGCGCAGGCCGGATCGGTTTGCCACAGCGCGTCCGACAGTGCCGTGACCTTGTCCTTGACATCCTGCGGCAGCGATTTGCGCACCACCATCGGGCCTTCGGGGATCAGCTTCGACTGCCAGATCTGCACCAGATCGTTCATGTCCACGAGGCCCGCATCCGACGCCCGGCGGAAGGCGCCCGAATTGTAGCCATCTTCCCAGTCGCCAAGACCATCTGCCCAGGACACCGCGGCATCGAAATCGCCATTCGCGACGCCGACGATCGATTGTTCATGCCCGCCCGAGAACCTGACCTCCGAGAAGAAGTCTTCCAGCGGGCCGACCTGTTCCAGAAGCTCGGCCCCCGGCACCAGATAGCCCGAGGTGGAGTTCGGGTCGGCAAAGGCAAAGGTCTTGCCCTTGGCCTGTTCGATCGAGGTGATGCCGCTGTCCTTGCGGGCAAAGCCAAAGGCATAATAGCCGGTCGATCCGTCAAGGTTCTGCTTGGTCAGCTTGACCTCGACCGCTTCGGGATCGGTCATGTAGATCTTGGCATAGGCCGAGGCGCCGAGCCACGCGTAATCCAGCGTGCCGCCCAACAGGCCCTGAATGACTCCGTCATAATCGGCGGGGGTGAACAGCTTGACCGGAACGCCCAGTTCAGCCTCGACCTTGGCGCGGAAGCATTCGTTGCTGGTCATGCGGTCTTGTGCGTTCTCGCCGCCCAGAATGCCGATGTTGAAGCCGGTGATCGCGTCTTGTGCAAGCGCGGTGCCGGCAAGGGCCGTGGTGGCGATAAGCGAAAGAAGCAGCGTTTTCATCTGTGTTTTCCTGTGGTTGGAGCCAGAAGGTAAAGTCAGGACAGCATCAGGTCCGCATAAGAGCGGTCCGCAGCCGTATCGGTGGGAATGGCCGTCGAGGTGGCCGCTTCATTGAAGGATGCGTCGGCGCCATAGATGTCGCGCGCAACCCCGGTCGAAAGCTGGTCGGGGGTGCCGTCAAACACCACGCGCCCGTCGCGCATCCCGATCACCCGGTCGCAATAGCGCCGCGCGGTGTCGAGCGTGTGCAGGTTGGCGATGACCATGCGGCCATCCTCGACATTGATGCGCTTGAGCGTGTCCATCACGATCTGCGCGTTCATCGGGTCAAGGCTGGCGATGGGTTCATCGGCCAGAATGATCTTGGGGTCTTGCATCAGCGCCCGCGCGATGGCCACGCGCTGCTGCTGGCCGCCGGACAGGGCCTCGGCCCGTTTGGGCGCGTGTTCGGCGATGCCCAGACGGTCAAGGATTTCCAGCGCGCGCAAGATATCGGCGCGGGGCCACAGGCTGAACATGCATTGCAGCGTCGAGCGGCGGTTGAGAATGCCGTGCAGCACGTTTGACGCCACGTCCATGCGCGGCACCAGATTGAACTGCTGAAAGATCATCGCGCATTGCGCCTGCCAGGCCCGCGCCTCGGCACCGTGAAGCGCGAGCACATTGCGCCCGTCCACCAGAATCTCGCCCGAGGTGGCATCGACCAGCCGGTTCATCATCCGCAAGAAGGTGGACTTGCCCGCACCCGACCGCCCGATGATCCCGACAAAGGCAGGGCGGTCGATGGTAAAGCTGGCCTTGTCCACCGCGGCCTTGGTTCCGAACATCCGCGTCAGGGTTTTGACTTCAAGCATCCCGCGTCCTCTTGTGGCCGTTGCGGGCTGTCTAGCGAGTCGATGTGTCGGAAACCCCACGGTTGCGTGAATGTTGCGTGACGGTCGCGGTGGCGTCTTGCGCTGTGGCGGGCGGATGGCTGCGGGCCAGACGGTGCAGGCTGCGGATCTGGGTCATGATTTCGACCGCGCCAATCGTGGTGACGATGTCGCGGATCATCCCCAGATCATTGGTCCAGCCCCGCAGCATGCCTTGCTTTTCCGCCTTGCGCGGGCTGCGCAACGGCAGGCGCACCACGGCAAGACGCAACTCCTGGGCGATCCAGATGCGGTTGAAAAAGACTTCCAGCCCAAAGCCGCGCAGTGCGCCGATCTGTTCCAGCCGACTGGTCAACAGCGCGCGCGGCATCACCCTCTCGCCCGAGATATAGTCAAGCCCGATCACACGCCAGGCCAAGGGTGCGTTGGCGCGCAGGCTGAGGCTTGCATCGGCACGCCCCTCGCGGACGGGCGCGATCAGGCGGGTCAGATGCTCGGGCCGGAGACCGATCAGATCGGCGTCCAGCAGCAGGATCAGATCGCCCCGCGCCGCGGCCAGTCCGCGCGCCACCGCCGCCGATTTGCCGCCATTGCGCGGCTGGCGCAGAACCCGTGCCCCGCGCCCTGCGGCCACGGCGGCCGTCTGGTCGTCCGAGGCGTCATCGACCACGATCACCTCGCACAGGTCGGGGTGGCCAAGGGCCGCGTCCAGCACCGCGCCGATGCGCGCTTGCTCGTTCCAGGCGGGGATTATGCAACTGACGCCCGCGGTCATTCTGGCCGCCTGCGCCGCAGGATCACCGCGCCCCCCACGACCAGCGCAATCAGCGCCAGCCCGATCAGCAGATGCCCCTCGACCGCGCGGCCGATGCCATAGCCAAAGGCGGTCAGCGCCGCCAGCTTTGGCAGGGTGGCGAGCACGGTGACGGCCAGAAACAGGCCGAAGGGCACGCGCGCCATGCCCGCCGCCAGAAGAACCGCGAATCCCATCACATGGGTCAGCTTGCCCAGAACCAAAACCTGCCAGGCGCGGCGGCGCATCGCATCGTGCAGGTCGTTTGCGCGCTGGGCCAGCGTCGCAAGGCGCCCTGTGCCCTGCGGCCTTTGCAACCCGGGCAGCGCGCGTCCCAGTCCGTAAAGTGCCATATCGCCCACGATATCCCCCGCAAAGGCCACGGCAAACACCGCGGCAAGATCAAAAAGCCCCGCCGCCGCCAGAGCCGCCGCCGCGACCGTTGCCAGCGGCCCTTCGACCAGCGTCAGGACGAACAGCAGCCACAGGCCATGCGTCCGGATCAGATCGGCTATTTCAGCTTCGGTCATTGCGGGGGGCCGGTTATCCGGGCAGCTTTTGCAGACTGCCGCGCGCCATCGCATTGCCGCGCCATTCAAAGGCGGTGCTGCGCAGGCTGGCTGCCCAGATCAGCGGGATCAGCGCATCGCGCAGCCCGAACAAGGCCACCTCGCGCCATCGGGTCATCCAGCCTTGGCGCCGCGCCAGCGCCGCCTCGGCCCCATACCAAAGCGCGACGAGTGCAAGCGCCGCCACCGGGCCACCCCCAAAGGCGGCAAGGCCCAAGGGGATGATGGCGCCGTTCAGCGGTTCAAAGGCAAAGAGGCCGGGAAACCCGTCGCGCCGCACCTTGGACCAGCGCAGTTGCCGCCCCCAGACCTGCGCAAAGCTGCGCCGCCCGATCGGCTGGATGAAGGGCGCGCTGGGCAGGGCGACCCGCAGACCCGCGCCGCGCACCAGATGGGTGGCCGAAACATCTTCGGCCAGATGACGGCCAAGCGCCTGAATGCCGCCCGCCCGGTTCAGGAACTCACGGTCCCACATCATGGTCTTGCCTTGGGCAAAACCCATGCCAAAGGCATCTGCGGTCAGTTGCAGCCGCGCCTGATTGCTGTTGAGAAAGGCGCATTCCAGAGCGCCCCAGATCCCCCTTGCCTCGGCGCCGACCGGCGGGCAAGACACCAGCCCGACGCCGGGCCCGCTGGCCTCGAGCAGGCGCCAGATGTAATCGGGGGGCAGCAGAAGGTTGCTGTCGGCCATGACGACAAAGCGCCCCTCTGCCGCGTCCCAGCCCTTGGCAAGATTGTTCAGCTTCGGATTTGCCGACAGCCGGTCTTCGCCGCACAAAAGCCGTGCGCGCAGCTGCGGATGCTGTGCCATCAGCGCCGTCAGGGGGGCAATCACCGGATCATCGGCATCGGCCACGCAAAAGATCAGCTCCAGCGCGGGGTAGTCGAGCGTGAAGCTGCTGGCCAGTGCCGCGCTTTCTTGCGGATCAAGGCCGCACACCGGCCGCAGCAGCGTCACGCGGGGCGGTGTCCCGGTCCAGGGCAGAAAGCCGGTCTTGGGCCGAAGGGCGACGATCAGGCAGCTGCACAGATGCAGGGCCAGCAATCCCGTCGCCAGGGCGAGGGCAAGGATGTCCATCACATCGCCCCCGTCTTGACGGCGGGCATCACCGGCTGGGGCATCTGGTCCCGATGCGCGATCAGGGCCAGCGTGCCATCCTCATGCTCGGCAAGTGCGGTGCAACTGTCGGTCCAGTCGCCGCAATTGGCGTAGCGCAGACCATGATCGTCGTGCAGCGCCGCAATGTGGAAATGACCGCAGATCACCCCGTCGCAGCCCGCCGCCTGTGCCAGGGCCACCAGACGCCTTTCATGCAGCCGGCTGCGATAGAGCAGCTTGTTCAAGCCGATGATGGCAAGTTCCAATGGCCCCCGCGCCTCGGCCGCGCAGGCAAAGCGCAGGCGGCGCAGGCCACGGTCTGCCAGACGCAGCAAGCTGTCGCTGCGGCTGCCGATCCGCGTCCAGATGTGAAAGCGCAGCAGGCGTGCGTCACAGACATCGCCATGCAGGACCAGATAGCGCCGGCCATCGCCGCCTGTATGCACCAGATCGCGCTGCACCTCGGGGATCATGCCCGCAAGCTCGCGCCGCGCGCGGCCCGCTTCGGTCAACAGGGCCTTGTCATGGTTGCCCACCAGCCACAGGATCCGTCGGCCCTGCGCCGCCCGCGCCCGCAACAGGGCAAGGATGCGCTGCTCTGCCTCGCCCCAATGCACAAAGAGCGGATCCCACAGGTCGAACACATCGCCGACCAGATAAAGCGTGTCGGCATCGTGGCGCAAAAGAAACTCCAGGATCGCCTCGGGCCGCGACCCGGGCGAGCCCAGATGCAGATCGGAGAGAAAAAGACTGCGGAACATGTGCGCCGGACGCAGGCTGTCATCTTGGCCCATGGGGTATCCTTTGCTGCGCGCGGATGCGGCTTGGGGGCAGCATGGCAAGGGCTTGTGATGGCTGTGCAACGGGGCGGTGTCAGTTTCATGAACTTTGCCGGGATCGGGCGGGTCGCGGACCGAATCGGCCCAAGGCCGGTTCTGTGCGATGATGCATCGGTGGTAAGGACAATTTGCGATGATCTGGCCTGAATGCACGGTAAGCTGCGTCACGATGCAGCATCCTATGCGTAAGGATAGGCGCATGGCTTGGGGTGTTGGTCTATTTCGAAAGAACATCGGCTGGAGGGGGCATGCGGGATTCGCTTTGCAGATCATTGCGTCACGCGGTGGCGCTGGGGCTTTGTGGGCTTTTGCTTGCCGCGCCCGTCGCGGCACAGACAGCGCCGGGGCAAGGCTCTGGCATCGCGCTTGCCGAACCGGAGGGTGATGTGATTCTGACCGTGCGCGGCGGGATCGGGCGCACCAATGGCGCCGCCGAGGCGCAGCTTGACCGCAAGATGATCGAGGACGTCGGGGTGGTGACGGTGCATACCGGAACGATCTGGACCGAGGGCACCAAGGAATTCGTCGGCGTCGAGCTGGCGCGGCTTCTGGCCCATCTGGAGGCCGAGGGCAGTATGCTGCGCCTGACCGCGCTGAACGACTATGCGGTGGAAATCCCGCTGGCCGAGGTCACGATGGGCGGGCCGGTGCTTGCGTTTCGCATGGACGGGATTGACCTGTCTGCGCGCGACAAGGGGCCGTTGTGGATGATCTATCCCTATGATCAAAAACCGGAATTCAAGACAGATGTGAACTACGCCCGGTCGATCTGGCAGGTGACGACGATCGAGGTGCTGCCCTGACTGCTTGCGGCGCCCGCGCCGAGGCCCATATTATGCTGCCGGGCGTGCTGTCGCAGGCCCGCGCCGCAACAGAAGTGATCCTGACCTTGGCCCCTGACAGTTCCCTGCCACCCCGCGCCGACCCCGGCGGATTCCGGTTCGACAACTCGTGGCTGCGCGATCTGCCGGGCACTTTTGTGGCCCAGGCGCCCGACACGGCCCCGGCGCCGCAGATCCTGTTGCTCAACCGCGCGCTGGCCGGCACGCTTGGGCTGGAGCCGGACGCGCTTTTGGCACATCCGGGCTGGTTTGCCGGGGGCGCCTTGCCGCAAGGTGCCGAGCCTGTGGCGCTGGCCTATGCCGGGCATCAGTTCGGCGGCTTTTCCCCGCAGCTTGGCGACGGGCGGGCGCATCTTCTGGGCGAACATATCGCGCCGGATGGCCGCCGCTGGGACATCCAGCTCAAGGGGTCGGGGCGCACGCCGTTTTCGCGCGGCGGCGATGGCAAGGCGGCACTTGGCCCGATGCTGCGCGAGTATCTGATCTCGGAGGCGATGGCAGCCCTTGGGGTGCCTACAACGCGCAGTCTTGCGGTCGCGCTGACCGGCGAAACGGTGCGGCGTGAGGCGGGGCGTCTGCCGGGGGCGGTCGTCACGCGGGTTGCGGCAAGCCATCTGCGGGTCGGCACGTTGCAATTCTGGGCCGCGCGGGGCGACCATGGCACGCTGGCGCGCGTGGTGGACTATGCGATTGCGCGCCACGACCCCGACCTGATGGGCCGCGACGACCGGGTTCTGGCCTTTTTCGACCGTGTGACCGCGCGTCAGGCGCGGCTGGTCGCGCAATGGATGGGGCTTGGCTTTGTTCATGGCGTCTTGAACACCGACAATGTCGCGCTGTCGGGCGAAACCATCGATTACGGCCCTTGTGCCTTTATGGAGGCTTATGCGCCCGGCACGGTGTTTTCGTCGATCGACCATCAGGGCCGCTATGCCTATGCCAACCAGCCGCTGATCCTGGGCTGGAACCTTGCCAAGCTGGCCGAGGCGCTGCTGCCCTTGCTGGGCGAGGCTGAACCGGCGGTCGCGGTGCTGAACGACCGGCTGGACCGGGTGGCCGGGCTTTACCGTGCCGAATGGCTGCGGCTGATGCGTGAAAAGCTGGGGCTTGCGGGCGAGGCTGCGGCAGACGGCGATCTGGCGGATGGGTTCCTGGCGTCGATGGACGGGCAGGGGGCGGATTGGACGCTGGCCTTTCGCCATCTGGCGCGCGCCGCCGAAGGCGATGCCGGCCCCTTGCGCGCGCAATTTGCCGATCCGGCCCGGCTTGACGCGTGGCTTGGGCCTTGGCGCGCCCGGCTGCGCGCCGATGCGCCCGAGCATCTGCGCCGCACCAACCCGCTGGTCATCCCGCGCAATCACAAGGTCGAGGAGGCGCTTGCCGCCGCAGGGCAGGGCGATCTGGCGCCCTTTACCGCGTTGCTGGCGCAAGTGAGCGATCCCTATTCCGAAGCGCCGGGGCGCGAGGCGTTCAGCCTGCCCGCCCCCACGGGCTTTGGCGATTACGTCACCTTTTGCGGCACCTGAGGCTTACTCCTCCTCGGGGGCTGCCTTCATCAGGCGTTCGGCTTTCTTGCGCACCAGCACGCTGCGCAAGTCATGCATGGCCAGCAGCAGGATATCTGTCACCTCCTCCAGCTGCGCTTCGGTGGCCCGCGATTGCGCCCAGCCGGTGACAAGGTTCAGATGGTCCACCGCACGGTGAATGTCATCGACATCGCGTGCGGCCAGAACCTCGGTCCGCCGCGCCATCCAGGCCGAGATGACGGCGGTTTCCTCGGCCGTCAGCTTGCGGTCGCCATGCGGCTTGATGTTGCCGTTCCTGACATTGGCGATGGCGATTTCTTCCATCTCGATGCGGCGCTGGCGGTTTTCGGTATCCACCTTGAACACCGCAGCGCCATTGTCGCGAATGCGGAAATAATACTCGGGCAGGTCACTCGACATCACTCGTCCTCATTTGCAATCACCCGCAAGAGCGACCCGTCGGGATCGATCACCGCGAACATGCGGGGGGCGTCATCCGGCGCGAAAAACCCCGTCAGGCGGGGAATATGGCCCGGCTCCTCTGACAGGCCAAGCTGTTGCCAGCAGTCCAGCAGGCCCTGCGGATCATCGACGCGCAGACAGGCGGAAAACCAGCTGTCTTGCGGGTTCAGCCCCGGATGGTGAAAGAATTCAAGGCTTTGCCCGTTGCGCGACAGGATCAGCCAATCCTTGCCGCGATAGACAGGCGCAAATCCGAGGGCCGCGTAGAACCCAAGGGTCACGTCAAAATCGCGGCTTGGCAGATTGGCGGTGATCCGGTCGGCCAAAGGGTCCTCGCTGGTCAGGTCAGGGCGGCGCAGAACTGCTGGATCCGACGGCACGCCTCGCGCAGCGTATCATCGGCGGTGGCATAGCTTACACGGAAATTCGGCGACAGGCCAAACGCCGCGCCAAACACCACCGCGACGCCGGTTTCCTCCAGCAGGGCGGTCGCAAACACCTCGTCATTGGTGATCAGCGTGCCGCCCGGCGTGGCCTTGCCGATGCAGCCCGAGATGTCGGGATAGACATAGAACGCGCCTTCGGGATTGGGGCAGGTGACGCCCTTGGCCGCGTTCAGCATGCCCACCACCAGATCGCGGCGCCGTTCGAACAGCTTGCGGTTTTCGGCAAGGAAATCCTGTGGCCCGGTCAATGCCTCCAGCGCCGCATATTGGCTGACCGACGACGGGTTCGAGGTGGATTGCGACTGGATCGTGCCCATCGCCTTGATCAGCGCCACCGGGCCG
>JALOSF010000046.1 GCA_025458525.1 Cypionkella sp.
AGGATCGGGTTCAGCATCGCGCGTGCCGAATAGACCGCTGCCGTATATCCCGCCGGGCCAGAGCCGATGATCAGAACCTTGGTATGACGCGTCTCGCCCATGCTGTCCCCCGGAAATCAGACCCCCGATATAGCCATGCGCGCGCGGGGCGGAAAGCCCCCGACCCCGGAAAGCAGGCCATGTCCTATGCGGGTGCCGCAGTCTTGCGCCCGGCCCCGCCTTTCCCGAAATATCGGCGAAATAATCCTGCGCAGTGTTGAAACATTGTTGCGCGAAACAGGTGTGCCCCCTAGATAGGCGAAAAAGGGGAGGCGTGCATGCCCGTGTCGAAACTCGATCCGATCGACCGTCACATTCTGGCCGAACTTCAGGCCGATGGGCGCATGACGAACGTGGAGCTGGCAAAGCGGGTGGGAATTTCGGCGCCGCCCTGCCTGCGCCGGGTTCGCACGCTGGAGGAGGCGGGGTATATCAAGGGGTATCACGCCGACATCGACGCCCGCGAGCTTGGGTTCGAGGTGCAGGTCTTTGCAATGGTGCGTCTGCAAAGCCAGGCGGAGGCGGATCTTTCCGCCTTTGAGGCACGCTGCCGCGCCTGGCCGCTGGTGCGCGAGTGTCACATGCTGAACGGCGAGATCGATTTCATCCTCAAATGTGTCGCGCCCGACCTGTCGTCGTTCCAGAGCTTTCTGACCGGCGATCTGCTGAAGGCCGAGAATGTGGCGAATGTAAAGACATCGCTTGTCATCCGATGCGCCAAGGATCAGCCGGGCGTGCCCTTTGACGTGCTGGAGGCGCGACTGGCCAAGACCGCCTGACCCAGGCGCGGTCGGCGCATCCGCACCAATGCAAAAAGCGGCCCCGTTATCGTGCCAGAGGAGCACCGGGACCGCTTTTGCCAAAGCAACGATCTTTCTGTCATCGCTGCCCCGCTTGCGCCAAGGTCTTACATCAGATGCCAGACCACCGTGCCGGTGGTAAATCGTGATGCCTGAATAATGGCGAAAATCTGGCGCATCGTCAAAGCATTTCGGAATTGGTCGCAAAGCTGTGACCGAAACGGGGCACGGCGCCTTGATTGTTCGAACTTTGGCAACCCGCAACGGCGTTTCGCGGGCTGTCGGGCGGATGTCACCCGATCCGCGGGCCAGAATCACCCGCCGCAATAGCAAAGGGCCGCGATAGCCGCGGCCCTTGCATCCGTTTGGTCTCGCGTGGTTCAGCGTGCGGCGAGGGCGCGCGGCTTTGCCGGAACCGACTTCAGCGCCTCGGGCTTGCGCCGCGCACCGCGCGCCCAGGGCAGGCTGACCTGTTGGTCAAGGCTGGCGGCGATCACGGATTTGAGCCAACGGCGTTCTTTTTTCATGATGCGGTTCCTTTGTCCCTTTTGTCTTTCGACGTTGAGACAAATCTGACCTGACTTTGGGGCGGACACAGGGCGGCAAATGTGAAAGATTATGGTTCACGCTTGGCACGTTCGGCCCAATTGTGGCGCGGGGCATCGGCGGTGCGACCCCACAAAAACAAGGCAAATTCGAAACATTCTGCAACGCTTGATGCGATTGTTTCCCGCTTGGCTGACAAATCCTGCCGCAATCTTGCCGCAGCCGGGGTCAAAGCCGGATGACCGAAATCAGGCGGCCATAGTCGGCCTCGCCCGCATGGGTGGTCCGGCGAAAGGAAAAGAATCGCTCGGGGTCGTGATAGGTGCAGTGCCCCGTCCATTCGGCTTGGCCCACCCCCGCGCTGCGCAGGCGGTGCAGACCAAAGCCTGGCAGATCAAACAGCATCCGGTCGCCGCGGCCGGTCACGAAAAACCGGCTATAGGCCGGGTCCTCGGTGGTGAAGGTTTCAAAAAACTCTGGCCCGACCTCATAGGCGCGCTGGCTGATGCAGGGGCCAATGACGGCACGCATCCGGGCACGCGCGGCGCCAAGGCGTTCCATCGCGTCCACCGTCGCCTCCAGCACGCCATCAACCGCGCCGCGCCAACCGGCATGGGCCGCCCCGATCACCCCGGCCTCGGGATCGGCGAACAGCACCGGCTGGCAATCGGCCGTCAGCACCGACAGCGCGACGCCGGGGGTTGCCGTGACCAGCGCATCGGCATGCGGCCGCACCGGCAACGGGCCCGTCACGGCCACCACATCGGCGGAATGCACCTGATGCACCCCCACCAGATGGTCGACTGGCACATCCATCGCCGCTGCCACACGCGCCCGGTTGATCGCGACCGCTTCGGACTGGTCGCTGGACCCCGCGCCGCAGTTCAGCCCGGCAAAGATGCCCGAGGACGCCCCGCCCTTGCGGGTGAAGAAACCATGGCGCTGCGGCAGGGCAGCAGAGGTGATCGGGTCAAGTGTCATCGGGTTTGTGCAAATCCGGGTAGTGGGGGGGTGCCGGGGGCGTGCAGGCCCAGCACCTTGAACAACGAACCCATTTCCGCAGGATGGGTCAAGCGTCGATGCGCCGAAAGATGCGTTTCAAGCGCGGCTCCGGTCAAGGATTGGGCCAAACGGGCGGCACGCGCCTCGATCCCAAGCCGGGTCAGCACCGCGCCTTGCGTGTCAAACAGATAGGGCAAAGCGGCCGCATCGGCAACCGCCTCGAAATCGACATGGGCGGTCAGATCGGCCTGCCCCGGCTCGGCAAGCGGATCGGCAAAGCTGTGGCGGCGCAAGGCCTGAAACGTATCGCCAGACGACCGCCAGCCGCCATAATCCACGATCAGCGCCGCCCCGCCATGGGTCGCGATGCGCTGTCTGATCGGCTGGACCAGCGCATGGGCCGCCGGGCAAAGTTCCACCACGCGCCCCGGTTCGGCATCGGCAAACGCCTTGCCTTGCGGTGGCTCGGGCAGGGGGTCCGACAGGCCAAAGGTCAGGGCGCCGCCCCGCAGACCGACCAGCCGCTCGCGCCAGACGCGGCCATCGAAGTGAAACTGACGGATCGGCAGCGCATCGAAGAACTCATTGGCCAGCAGAAACAGCGGCTGGTCGGCCAGCGCCCCGGGGTGATCGACATGCGTGATGGGGTAATCCTGTAGCCGCGCTGCCTGCTCGGCACGCAGCGCGGGCGACGCTTCGATCAGCACGATCTCGGCCGCGGCGTGAAAGCCGGGCACACCGCGCGTCGCACGCAGCACATCTGCCATCAGCGTGCCGCGGCCGGGGCCGCATTCGGCCAGTGTAAAGCGGGCAGGCGCGCCCTGATCCAGCCAGCTTTGCGCCAGTGCCAGCCCCAGAAGCTCGCCAAACATCTGGCTGATTTCGGGGGCAGTGATGAAATCCCCTGTCCGGCCAAAGGGCGGGCGCGTGGTGTAATAGCCATGCTGCGGGTGCAAAAGGCATTCGGCCATATAGTCGGCAAGGGTGATCGGGCCACTGGCCTCGATCCGGGCGGCGATGATCTGGCCCAAGGGGGTCATGTCATCGCGCCTCAGGCCGAGCGGGCGCGCAAGACGAACCACAGCCCGACCATGATCATCGGCAGCGACAGGATCTGGCCCATGGTCAGGCCATAGCCGCCAAGATGCAACGCGAGCCCAAGGGGATTGCCGTCGGAAATGAATTGCGCATCGGGCTGGCGCACGAATTCGACTGCAAAGCGTGCCGCGCCGTAGCCCGCAAAGAACAGCCCCGCCAAAGCGCCCGGCGATTTGAGCCAGCCGCGCCGATAGGCCAGCCACAACAGGACAAGCCCAAGCACCAGCCCTTCAAGCACGGCCTCGTAAAGCTGGCTCGGATGGCGCGCGCAAATCCCCTCGATCCCGGGGCAGGTCTGCGCCGCCTCGCCCGGAAAGGCCACGCCCCAGGGTAGGCTGGTCGGGCGGCCCCACAGTTCCGCATTGATGAAATTGGCCACCCGGCCGAGGAAAAGGCCCAAGGGGGCCGCAAGCGCCATCACGTCTGCGGCCTGAAGCATCGGGATGCCCTCGCGCCGGCAAAACACGATGCCCGCGACCACAACCCCCAGAAAGCCGCCATGAAAGGACATGCCGCCTTCCCAGACTTTCAGGATCGCGCCGGGGTTTTGCAGATAGAATGCGGGCTGGTAGAACAGCACAAAGCCCAACCGCCCGCCCAGGATCACGCCGATGATCACCCAGGTCAGCAGGCGTTCGACCTGATCGGCGGTCATCGGCGGCGCACCGGCCCAAAGCGCGGGGCGGCGCAGGGTTGCCAGCGCCAGCCGCCACCCGCCGACCAACCCGACGATATAGGCCAGCGCATACCAGCGCAGGGCAAAGGTCATGCCAAAGACTTCGATGGCAAAGATCTCGGGCGAGATTTGCGGGAACGGGATATAGGACATGGCACCTCTGGGATCGCTGCATGCCTTGTCGGCAAGGGGCCGCGTGATGTCAATGTGCCGCGCCGTCTTGTGAAGCGCGCAAGGCAGGCCATATAAGGGACAGGACCGCAGACAAGGACCCGCGCCATGCAAAGCCGCAACAAGATTCTGGACGACATCAGCCATTTGATGACCAATGCTATGGGTGTCGCCCAAGGGGCCAAGACCGAGGCGGAAACCGCGATGAAGGGCCTGATCGACCGTTGGCTGGCCGACCGCGATTTCGTGACTCGCGAAGAATTCGATGCCGTGCGCGCCATGGCCATCAAGGCACGCGAGGAGAATGCGGCGCTGGAAGCGCGCATCGCCGCGCTGGAGGCTGCGGCCAAGGGCTGATCCATCGGGGCCGAGACACCGGCGCTGACGCAAACTTGTGCTGCGGGGCCGCATCGATCCGCAGCATTTGCTTGATCCATCACAAGGCATGACTAGAGTGGCGCAAAACAGCCATTCGGAGTTGCGTTGATGTTTGCCTTGAAGTCCATTTCCCTTGCGCTTGGCCTTGCCGTCCTTGCCACTGGCGCCCAGGCTGCGATCTGTTCTGACACCGGCGGGCAATACGAAGCGTGGAAGTCACAGTTCGCCGCCGAAGCGCAGGCCGAAGGTGTGGGCGAGCGCGGTCTGGCCGCCCTGATGGGCACAAGCTACTCCAAAGCGACGATCAGCGCCGACCGCAATCAGAAAAGTTTCCGCTATTCGCTTGAAAAGTTCATGCAGGTGCGCGGGTCCGACACGATCGTGCGGCAAGGCAAGTCGCGCAAGGCCAAGAATGCCCAGCTTTATGCCGCACTGGAACAGCGCTATGGCGTGCCAGCCGGGGTCTTGCTTGCGATCCACGGGATGGAGACGGCTTTTGGCGGCTTCATGGGCGACACGCCCATCGTGTCTGCCATCGCGACGCTGACCTATGATTGCCGCCGCAGCGACTTTTTCCGTCCGCATCTGATTGGCGCGCTCAAGCTGGTGGATCGTGGATCGATCAGCGCGGCTTCGGTAGGGGCCAAGCATGGCGAATGGGGCCATACCCAGTTTCTTCCCGGCAATGCCCTGACCTATGGGGTGGATGGCAACGGCGATGGCAAGGTCGATCTGAACAACGCCACCGATGCGCTGGCTTCGACCGCGAATTTTCTGCGCCAGAAGGGCTGGCAGCCCGGCGCAGGCTATCAGGAGGGTGAACCGAACTTTGCCGTGATCAAGCAATGGAACGCCGCAAAGGTGTATCAGCAGGCCATTGCGATCATGGGGCAACGGATCGACGGCTGACGCAATTTTTCTGCTTGCGCACGGCGGGCCAGTGGCCTATTCACCCCGTCAGTGGCCCGTTCGTCTATCGGTTAGGACACCAGGTTTTCAACCTGGGAAGAGGGGTTCGACTCCCCTACGGGCTGCCACTTCCTTCTGTAAACCGTTGACTTGGCTGACAGGCGTCATGTCAATCACGGGTGGTCCTTTGGCTAAGGTCGGGCTTGGCACGGTGCGGGCAGCAGCCGTGTCGCGCGGCCCATCCGGGCACATCGCCAGATATCAGGGTGAACGGCAGCGGGCGCTTGTGGGCGCCCAGCGTGGGGCCTGGCCAAAACCATGCGTCCGAACCGATCCTGAAGGATCACGTCACCTTTTGGGTTGCGCCAGTCATCGCCCTTTGGCGATTGCGGGCGGCGCGTCACCTTTGCCCAGCCCGCGCACTAGGAGGACTGTGGATCACCTTCCGTTGGCAAATGCCAATCTTCCGCCTTCGGGGCCGACAAAGGCCAGCCGGCCGATTGCATTTGGGCAAGGCGGCTGAGCAAGCGCCTTGTGCCAAGATAGGCCAGGGCGTCGTCCAGCAAGGCATCGACCTCGGTCGCCGACCTCAGGATCAGACGCCGTCGTGCTTCGTAAAGGGCATCCGTCAGCATGACGAACCGCCGTGCTGCATCTCTGCGGGATGGCGCAAGCTGCGGGACGTCATCCAGAAAGACCGTGTGACAGCGATCTGCGATTTCAAGATAATCGCCCGGTCCCAAGGCAGTGTCACAAAGATCGGCAAATGTCGCGCGCAAGGCGCCCTTGGCCATCTGGCCCAGGTCGATCCGACGCCCCGATGCGATGAAGGTCCCGGGCACGGCTGCGCCGCCGCCCGCGTCGCGCCACAGGCTGTCGAAAGCCTCGGCGGTCGCTGGGGTCAGGGGGGACAGGAAAACCCCGCCTTGGCGAGACGAGACCCGGCGCCAGTCCGTGGCGCTTTCCAGATGGACGACATCGAGCCGTTCTTGCAGCAGGTCGATGAAGGGCAGGAACAGATCCCGCTTCAACCCTTCGCGGTAAAGCTGGTCCGGCGGGCGATTGGATGTGGTCACGATCACCGTGCCCTGATCCAGCAGGCGCCTGAAGACCCGATCCACGATCATCGCATCGGCAATGTCGCTGACGTCCATTTCATCCAGCGCAAGCAGGGTCAGTCCCTTGGCAAATCGGTCCACTGCCGTGGTGATGGCATCGCGCGCGCCGGCCTGTTGCGACGCATGCACATCGCGGTGCAGATCGCGCAGAAAGGCGTGGAAGTGAACCCGGCGCACAGCCTGACCCGGCAAACTGGCAATCAGCATATCCATCAGCATGGATTTGCCGCGCCCGACATCGCCCCACAGATAGACACCGCGGATGGCGGGCCGCGCTTGGCGTGACGGCCACAGCCGGCCGGGCCAGCCCGGGCGTGCCTGCTGCGCGGTCAAGTCAGCCCGGACCCGTTCCAAAGGTTGCAAGGCCGCCTGTTGCACCGGGTCTGCGCGCAGGGCGCCAGAGGCAAGGCGGGCTGCGTAAAGCTGGTGCAGGGTCTGTGTCATCATGGCCTTCACGGAGTGCGCCCGCGCCGTTGACCGGCACGGGCGCTGGAGTCGATCAGTCCGACGGTTACATGTTCGCAGCGCGCCAGTCTGCAACCTCTTTCTGAACTTCTTCGGCCGACCAGTCGTTCGCAGGGCCGATGAAAGACGGATCGAGGAAAACCGAACCGTCCACCGCTTCGCCGATCACACCAAACTTGACCATCGCGGGCTGGATGTTCGACCAGATTTCGGTTTGAAGATCCCCCTTCTTTTCTGTCACCGAGACGTTCAGCCGCATCGCATTGTTCAGATACTGCTGGCCAAAGTTGGCGTCTTCCCATTCTTCGGGCACGGCGGTCTGGGCGATCTTGGCCACGACTTCGGGGTCCACCTGCGCGACATACATGCCTTTCGACCAGGCCCGCATGAAGCCTTCAAGCAGCTCACGCTTTTCGGTGGTGGCGGCGGCGGAAACCACAAAGGTGTTGCCGGGCTTGTTCGAGACGGCGGGCGGCGTGATCAACCGGATTTCCTGCCCGCTGGCACGGATCGCCAGCCAGTCAGGGCCAGAGCCTGCAATCGCGGCCACGGTCTGATCGCGGAAGGCCGCGGCCAGCGTCGGCCCCGCTTCGCCCACCACAACCGGGGTCACATCCGCCTCGGTCAGCCCCACGGCGTCGAGGGCGATTTTCATCGTCACCATGTCGCGCTCGGTCACAAGGCCGACGGTCTGTCCCTTCAGCGCCGCCATGTCCTGGATCGGGCTTTGGTCTGCAACGGCGATGCCATCGGGCGCGGTCTGCATCACCTCGTAGATCACCTTGATTTCGGCCCCGGCAGCCACCGCCGTCAGCACCTCGGCCGGGTCCATCATCGCGATGTCCGCCTCGCCATTGCGGACGAAGTTGACAAAGGGAATGGGCGTCTCGGAGGGCAGCAGATTCACCGAGATGCCTTCCTCCTCGAAGTAGCCCAGTGCCTCGCCCACGATCAGCGGAAAGTAATTCGCCGATCGCTGCTTTGGCATGATGGCATTGACTGTCGTCAGGTCTTGGGCCGGTGCGGTCGATGCCACGAAGGCGGTGGCAAGCGCCAGGATTCCGATCCTTGTAAGTTGTTTCATGTAGTCCTCCCTTGGTGTGTCTCTCGTGCAGAGTTCACGTGCGCATGCGTGCCCAGGCTGCGCGCTTTTGGCGCGAAACCGCTGTCATGCGTGCATCCCGACGCCAGAACACGATCCGGTCGTCGATGATTTCGATGATGAAGAACAGGATAAGCCCCAGCAGCGACATGCTGAGCAGCGAGGCAATCGCCGCACCACCGTTCAGCTGAAACGCAAAGCGCTGCATCAACACGCCGATCCCGGCCGTGCCTTGGGAAAATTCCGCAACGATGGCCCCGACCAGCGCGGTCGTGACCGAAATCTTGAACCCGGCAAAGATCATCGGCAAGGCCGCAGGCAGTTGCAGCTTCCAGAACAGCTGCCTGCGGCTAGCACCCATGGCCCGGAACATCTCGGATGTGTCGGGGTCCATCCGGGTCAGGCCGATCAATGTGTTCACAAAGACCGGGAAAAAACAGGTGATGGCCCCAAGCGCGATCTTTGAGCCATAGCCAAAGCCGAACCAGGCGATCACGATGGGCGTCAGCGCAAGGCCGGGTGTGACATTCAACAGGGTCGCATAGGGCGCCACGTAGCGCGCGAAATTGTCATTCAGCGCCGATCCCGTCGCCAGAAGGATGCCAAGCCCCGCGCCAATGGCAAAGCCTGCCGCCGCCTCATAGAGCGTGATGCCGAAATGCCAGTAGATGATGCCACGTGTGAAATACAGATCGACGATCCCTTTCCAGATCTCCGAAGGCTGCGGCACAAGGATTGTGTCGATGAAGCCAAGGATCGACGCGCCCTCCCACAGCAGGATCAGCGCCGCAAAGACCGCAAGATGCTTGCCGAGTTCGACAAAGAACGCTTTCGATGTCACAGCTTGCCCCCCTTCTGCCACCGCTGGGCCCGCTTGCGGCCGACGGCTTCGGTCCGCTCGCGGTCTGTCCAGAACACCAGCCATCGGTCGATCCATTCCATCCCGCGCAGGATGAAAAACCCGACCGCAGACAGTGTCAGGACACAGACGAAGGCCGAGGCCATGTTGAGATTGCCGGTGTAGGTGCTGATCAGCTTGCCCACGCCGTTGTTGGACGCGATGAATTCTGCCACCAATGCGCCCCCAAGCGCCGAGGCCATCGCCAGACGCAACCCTGCCATGATCTCTGGCGTCGCCTCGGGCAGGATGAGCTTGCGAAAGGTCTGCACCCGCGTGGCCCGCATGGACCGGAACATGTCAAGCTGATCGCGATCCACATTGATGATCCCGTTCAGCGTGTTCACGAAGGGCGCAAAGAAACAGACCAGCATCACGATGACGATCTTTGACGTCCAACCAAAGCCAAAGGCGGCAATCACGATCGGCCCGATGGCGATACGCGGCGTCGCTTCGATCACGACCACATAGGGTTTCAGGAAACGCCGCACCGTGTCTGACAAGCCCACCACAAACGCGAGCCCGATCCCAAGGGCGGATCCCGCAACAAAGCCTGCGACCACTTCGGCCATGGTCAGGCCAAGGTGGAACCAGATGTTGCCTTGGGTGATGTAAAGCCGCCAGAACCCGACGAGGATGTCAGAGGGGCGCGGAAAGAACAGCGGGTCGATCACGCCCGCGCGCGACCCGATTTCCCACAGTCCGACCCAGCAGACAAGGATGGCCAGATGATTGAACAGGATGCGCCTTGTGGATGCGCCCCCCGCCATGCCCTTGGGCAGGTCGATCTGGTCTGACGCGCTCATTCAAGGCCCCCCAGAACGGCGCGCGCCTCTGCCACCAGAGCGTTGAATTCCGGCGTCAACTGCAATTCGGGCTTGCGCGGCCGGGCAAAGGGCACATCGATGATCCGCGCCAGACGTCCGGGCCGCGGGGTCATGACAAAGACGCGGTCGGCCAGAAAGATCGCCTCGCCGATGTTATGGGTGACGAACATCGCCGTGGCATTCACCTCGGCCACGATCCGCATCAGTTCCACATTCAGATGTTCGCGTGTGAATTCGTCCAGCGCGCCAAACGGTTCGTCCAGCAGCAGGATATCGGCGCCCGTCTGAAGCAGCCGCGCCAGCGCCACGCGCTGCTGCATGCCGCCCGAAAGCTGGCTTGGAAAGGAAAACGCAAAGTCCTTCAGCCCCACAAGTTCAAGCAAGGACAGGGCTTTTTCGCGATCGGCTTTCGTGACCGCGCCGGCAAGTTCGGTGGGCAAGAGCACGTTTTCCACCGCTGTTCGCCAGGCCAGAAGGGTGGGCTTTTGAAACATCATGGCCACGTCGTTGCGTGGGCCGGTGACGGCGCTGCCATGCACGGTCATATCGCCGCCGCTGTGATCGATCAGCCCGGCAACGATGCGCAGCAGGGTCGATTTTCCACAGCCCGACGGGCCGACCATCGTGATGAACTCGCCCGGTCGAATGTCAAAGGACGCATCCTCCAGCGCCAGCACGCGCCCGTCGCCAAAGGTCTTGCGTACCCGTCGGGCCGCGATGACGGCAGGGCTGTCGGTGGCTGAAATCTGTGCGGTCTTTGGCGGCATGTGTTTCTCCTGCGGCACGGCAAAGCCGTCCGTTGCCATCACGAGGGATGGCTCTTGGTCTTGCTGATTGATCCGGGCCGTCAGAGGCCCAGAAGGTTCGCCCGCACCCGCAGAAGATGCGTGCGCAATTCTTCCTCACCTCGGCCCGCATCGCGCTGTTTCAGTGCTGCCACGATGCGCGCATGATCGCCTTCGTAAAGCCTGCGCCGCTCGGTGGTCAGGCTGCGGCGTTTCAACTCTCCCCATTCGCCCTGATCGCGCGCCCGCGTGATCAGGTTGTAAGCCTCGATCACCAGGGGGTTCCGGCTTGCCTCGGCGATCACCTGATGCAGCGCGGCGTCCCAGGTCTCGAAGTCTTCCATCGTCGTCGCTTGCACACCGGCCTCGTGGCAGCGCTGCATCTCGGCAAAATCGGTCGCACTTGCATTCGTCGCGATCAATCCCGCAAGCTGCGGCTCTATGGCCAGTCGGGCCTCCATCACCTGCGCCGGGCTGGTCGCCTGCGCCAGATTGCGGATGACCCCGTTTGTATTCGCCTCCACCCCCGCGACATAGGTTCCGCTTCCAGCGATACGGATGATGCGGCCTTCACCCTCCAGCACCGCAAGCGCATTGCGCACCGCACTGCGGCTCACCGACAGCTGGTCACACAGCTCGCGCTCCGTCGGAAGCCGATCGCCGGGCGCATAGGTGCCGCCCTGGATGGCCGCCGTCAGGAACTCTCTCACGTTATGATCGCTTCGCTGCATGAACCCCTCGCCTGAAAAATCGGTAAACCGCACACCCGATCTTTGTCAACCTATTTCGTATTTTGGTTGACAACTGGTCGACCATGAAGGATTTCATCACCAATGCGGTCCAACAGGAAGGGGCGAGAGATGAAACTGGCCACAATTCGATACAACGGGGCACAACGCGTCGGCTGCGTGACAGAGGATGAGATGAGGGTCGAATTGCTTGGCCCCGAATGGTCTGATCTGCGTCAGGTCATTGCCGCGGGGGTCGATCCGATTTCTGCCCTGGTGCCGGGTTCGTCGATCCCGCTTTCTTCGGTCGAGGTGCTGGCGCCGTTCCCGCGTCCGCATCGCAACATCATGTGCGTGGGAAAGAATTACCGCGAACACGCCAAGGAATTCGCGCGCTCCGGCTATGAGGCGGGTGCGGTTGCGGGCAAGGATATTGACGATTTTCCAGCACTTTTCTCCAAGTTGCCCAGCACCGTCACCGCCCACGAGGCGCCGATCCACCTGCACAAGGGGGTGACGGAAAAGGTGGATTACGAGGCAGAACTTGCTGTAATCATTGGAAAAGGCGGGCGTGGTATCCGGCCCGAGGATGCGTGGTCGCATATCTGGGGCTACACGATCGTCAATGACGTGACCGCGCGCGATGTGCAGAAGAATCACAAGCAGTGGTTCCTTGGCAAGTCGCTGGACAGTTTCGCCCCCATGGGGCCTTGGGCTGTCACCGCGGATTCGGTTGATGCCACCGATCTGACAGTGACCTGCCATGTGAACGGCGAATTGCGCCAAAAGGCCAACACCCGTGACCTGATTTTCGATATCCCGACGTTGATCGCCACGCTGTCGGCGGGCATAACCCTGGAACCGGGCGACATCATCGCCACGGGCACACCCGCCGGCGTGGGCATCGGGCTTGACCCGCCGCAGTTCCTGAAATCCGGGGATCGCGTGGAAATCACGATCAGCGGCATCGGAACCTTGGCCAATACCTGCCAATAAAGGATCGAAACGTGGCGAAACTGACCCTCACGCTGGCCTGCACGGCCTCTGACCGCACCAGACCGATTCTCGATGGGCGGGTGCAGATCCCCGGTGTCGAGATTATTGGTTTACCAGGTGAACCGGAGGACATCTTTCGTCGGGCCCTGCGCGACAAGGCGTTCGACATTACGGAACTGTCGATGGCAAGCCATATCGTGACGACCGCGCGGGGGGACAGCGCCTATATCGGCGTGCCGGTGTTTCCGTCGCGCGCCTTCCGGCATTCGGGCGTCTTCGTGCGTGCCGATGCCGGAATTGCCCGCGCGGAAGACCTGCGCGGGCGTCGCGTCGGCCTGCCGGAGTATCAGCAGACCGCGGCCATGTGGATGCGGGGCATTCTGTCGGACCGGCATGGCGTGAGGCCCGAGGACGTGGAATGGGTCGTCGGCAGCCAGGAGGTTGCCGGTGGCACCGAACGTGTTGCGATCCAACTGCCTGACCGCATCCGGATGCGCCGGATCGGACCGCAGGACACGCTGAACACCCTTCTGCTGTCGGGGGAGCTTGACGCGCTGATTACCCCCAGACCGCCGTCGAGCTTTCTTGACGGGTCGGGCCGGGTGGTGCGCTTGTGGCCCGATTACGCGGTCGCCGAAAAGGAGTATTACGGCGCCACCGGATTCTTCCCGATCATGCATTGTATCGCGGTTCGGCGCACTCTGGCGGAACAGCACCCCTGGTTGCCGCTTGAGCTGTTTCGCGCGTTCAATGCGGCGAAAGCGATCGCTCTGGACGAGGTGCAGCGCAACAATTTCCTGCGCGTCTCGCTGCCATGGATCGCCGCCCATTACGAGGAAACGGCGGCACTCATGGGCCCCGATCCCTGGCCATACGGGCTCGCAAGAAATCGCCGCGAACTGCAAGCCATGGTTGATTATTCGGCGACCGATGGCCTGTGCGCCGAACCGTTTGACGCGCAACGGCTGTTCCACCCAAGCACATATGACACCTGACCACAGTCAGGGATGATGTGCCCGCGCGTGCTGTGCCGGTCGCACGGGACGCAAGCCACGCGGCGCGCGTGGCAGCCGGTCAGCCCGTGGCCGTTCCGCTGACATAGGCCGCCAGCGCGGCAACCGTGCCTTGCGACCAGATCAGATCAAGCTGCCGGGCAAAGGCGTCGCGCAAGCGCGGGTTCTGCCCCAGATCGCCATAGATGTCGCGCTGATCCAGCCACAGATGCGGGTTGTCGCGGGCTTGCGCCGCAAGATGGGTCAGACGGTCCCAGTTCGGGTCGTTCGGCGCGATGGGCGTGCCGCTTTCGGATGTGCCAAAGCAATAGCGGCACCACAGGGCGGATTCCAGCGCAAGCCCCTCGATCCTGCCCCCCGCCGCCAGTGCATCGCGCAGCGACGGCACGATGAATTTCGGCTGTCGGTTCGACCCGTCGAGGCAGAGGCGGCGTTCCGTATCGGCCACTTCGGGGTTAGAGAACCGTTCTCGAAGCACGCTGTAATAGGTGGCAAGGTCCGTATCCGGCACTGCGGGGACGTAGGGGATGATTTCCTCGCGCTCCACCTTGTCCAGAAAGCCAAGGATCAAGGGATGGGCCATGGCCTCGTGCACATATTCCACATCCAGCAGACCGCCCGGATAGGCAATCACCGCATGCCCGCCGTTCAGCATGCGGATCTTCATCATCTCGTAGTCATGGACGGTGTCGGAAAAGGTCACGCCGACGTGTTCCAGCGCCGGGCGCCCTTGGGGGAAGGCGTCCTCCAGCACCCATTGCCGAAAGGGTTCGCAGGTCACGGGAACCGGATCATCGGCCAGACCGAACCTTGCGGCCAGTGCGCGTTCGCGCGGCCCCGTGGCGGGTGTGATCCGGTCCACCATGCCGTTGGGAAAGGCCACATGCGCCGCGATCCAATCCGCCAGCCCGGGGTCTGACAGTCGGGCCAGCCCCACAACGGCCGCCCGCGTCACATGGCCATTGCCCGGCAGGTTGTCGCAGGACATCACGGTGAACGGGGCAATCCCCGCCTCCCGGCGCGCCCGCAACGCCGCAACAATCGCCCCAAATGCCGTGGCCGGTCGGTCGGGGGCGCGGCTGTCCGCGACGATATCGGGGGCAGAGGCGTCGAACGCGCCCGTATCGGCATCGACGTAATAACCGCCCTCTGTCACGGTCAGCGACACGATGCGGATGTTTGGCTGGCTCATCGCGGCGATCAGCGGCGCATTGTCGGCAGCGACCTCGATGAAGCCCACCATGGCGCCCACCCGCCGCGCGGTCTTTCCCTTCGGGTCCAGTTCTATGACCGTCGAAAGGCAATCCTGGGCCAGCAGCGCCTCGCGCATGCGGGCATCGGCCGGGCGCACGCCCGCCGCCAGAATGCCCCAGTCCATCGCAAGACCCTGGTTCATCAGGTCATCCAGATAAACAGCCATATGCGCGCGATGAAAGTTGCCCAACCCGATGTGCACGATACCGGGCGTGACCTTGCTGCGGTCATAGCGCGGCAGGGCGACGGGGGGAAAATTCGGTGACGTCATGGTCATGCCATCCAGTTGCCGCCGTCAACGCCAAAGCATTGCGCGACGATGTAATTCGCTTCGTCGGTGGCCAGAAAGATCGCCATCCCCGTCAGGTCGGAAGCCGTTCCCATCCGGCCAAAGGGAACGGCCTCGCCCACCTCTTTCTTCTTTTGCCCCTTGGGCTTGTTTTCATATCTGGCGAAAAGGGCATCCACGCTGTCCCAGTGTTCCCCTTCGACGACGCCGGGCGCGATGGCATTCACGTTGATCTTGTGCCGGATAAGGTTCAATCCCGCCGATTGCGTCAGGCTGATCACGGCGGCCTTGGACGCGCAGTAAACCGAGACGAGGCTTTCACCCCGGCGCCCGGCCTGGCTTGCCATGTTGATGATCTTGCCGCCCGTGCCTTGGGCGATCATCTGCCGCGCGGCGGCCTGCATGCAGAAAAAGGTGCCTGCGGTATTGACGGCAAAGACGCGGTCATAATCGGCACGCGTGACCTCTGCCACAGGGGCGGCCGTGAACAGCGCCGCGTTGTTGACAAGGATATCAAGCCGGCCCATGCGGCCGATGGCTTGGGCAAAACCTGCCTCGATGCTGTCTTGCCGCTCGACATCCATGACAATCGGGATGGCGGCCTCGCCCAGGGCCGCCGCCGCCGCCTCCACCGCTTCGGCATGGATATCGGCCAAGGCGACCCGCGCGCCTTCGGCCAGATAGGCCTTTGCGAATTCAAGTCCTATTCCGCGCGCGGCGCCGGTGATCAGGGCCGTCTTTCCAAGCAAACGCATCAACGAAGCGCCTTTCCGTCTGTATCAAACCGGTGAATCTTGTCGGGTTGTGGCTGAAGCCGGATCTTGTCGCCGTGGGAGAGTGTGACCTCTCCGCTCGCGCGCACGGTCAGGGTGCCAAGCGCCCCTGCATCGACCTTGAGGAACGTGTCAGACCCCAGATGTTCCGCCAGCCCCACCGTGCCTTGCCATGGGCCATCGGGGGCGATGTCGATATGTTCCGGGCGCACGCCAAGGGTGGCGCACCCCTGTCTTTGCGCTTCGGCCCCGGCGATGAAATTCATCTTCGGGCTGCCGATGAAACCGGCGACGAACAGGTTGGCCGGGCTGCGATACAAGTCGAGCGGACTGCCCACCTGTTCGATCCGGCCCGCATTCAGGACCACGATCTTGTCGGCCATGGTCATCGCTTCGACCTGATCATGAGTCACATAGATCATCGTCGTTTTCAAAGACTGGTGCAGTTCGCTGATTTCCTGCCGCATGCTGACCCGCAGCGCCGCATCCAGGTTGGACAGCGGCTCGTCGAACAGAAAGGCCGACGGTTCGCGCACAATCGCCCGACCAATCGCGACCCGCTGACGCTGGCCGCCCGAAAGCTGGCCCGGGCGGCGGTCGAGATAGCTCGAAAGGTTCAGGATGCTTGCCGCATGCGTCACCCGCCGGTCCTGCTCGGCCTGATCCAGACCTGCCATCTTGAGCGGAAAGGCAATGTTCTTGCGCACGGTCATATGCGGATAAAGTGCATAGGACTGAAACACCATCGCAAGCCCGCGCTTGGCCGGGGGCAGGGCGGTGGCATCGGTGCCATCGATTTCGATCACTCCGGCGCTGGTGTCTTCCAGCCCCGCGATCAGGCGCAGCAGCGTGGATTTGCCACAGCCCGACGGCCCGACGAACACCACGAATTCACCGTCGTTGATGTCAAGATCGATGCCGGGGATGACATGCGTTTCGCCAAAGGACTTGCGCACGGATTTCAGGGTTATCTTTCCCATGGGAACCTCACTTCACCGCGCCGAATGTCAGACCGCGGACGAGTTGCTTCTGGCTGAACCAGCCAAGGATCAGGATCGGGGCGATGGCCATGGTGCTGGCCGCGCTGAGCTTGGCGTAGAACAGGCCCTCGGGGCTGGAATAGCTGGCGATGAAGGCTGTCAGCGTCCCGGCCTGTGCCGCTGTCAGGTTCAGGGTCCAGAACGCCTCGTTCCACGCCAGGATGAAGTTCAAAAGGATCGTGGACGCGATGCCGGGGATGGCCATCGGGGTCAGCACATGCAGGATTTCATCCTTCAGACCGGCGCCGTCCATGCGTGCGGCTTCAAGGATTTCGGCCGGGATTTCCTTGAAATAGGTGTAAAGCATCCAGACGATGATCGGCAGGTTGATCAGCATCAGCACGATGACAAGGCCGGTCCGTGTATCCAGAAGGCCCAGCTTGATGAACAGCAGATAGATCGGATAAAGCACCCCGACCGCGGGCAGCATCTTGGTTGACAGCATCCACATCAGGATGTCCTTGGTGCGCCGGGACGGCACAAAGGCCATCGACCAGGCCGCAGGAACAGCGACCAGAATCCCAAGCAGGGTGGACCCGCCCGCGATGATGACCGAGTTCCACAGATACCGCATGTAATTGGACCGTTCCTGCACGATGGCATAGTTTTCCAGCGTCCAGTCGAAGAACAGGAATTTCGGCGGATAGGCGATGGCGTCGCCTTCGGTCTTGAAGCTGGTCAGGATCGTCCACAGGATCGGAAAGAAGATCAGCAGGCCCAGGCTCCAGGCGAGAACCGTGTTGATCGTCTTGCGGCGTTGGGAAATGGATCGGGCCATGGTCTTGCCTTATCTGTCCAGATTTTTGCCGACGATGCGCATCAGGAAGATGGCAACGATATTGGCGAGGATGATCGCATAGACCCCTCCGGCAGACCCAAGGCCGATGTTCTGGCTCTCGAGGACGCGCTGATAGATCAGGTAGGTCAGGGTCTTGGTCCCGAAAGCGCCCGCCGTGGTCATCTTGATTTCCGCAAAGATCGACAGCAGGAAAATGGTTTCGATCAGCAGGACCACGGTGATCGCGCGGCTCAGGTGGGGCAGGATGATGTGCCAGAACCGTTTCCATGCCGTGGCGCCGTCCATTTCGGCGGCCTCAAGCTGTTCGCGGTCCAGCGACTGGATCGCGGTCAGAAGGATCAGCGTGGCAAACGGCAACCATTGCCACGAGACGATGAGGATCAGGCTGGCAAAGGGCTGGTCGATGATCCATTCCACCGGCGTTGCGCCAAACATCCTGGCCACTTGCGCAAACAGCCCGTTGACCGAGTCAAGGAACATGTTTTTCCAGACAAGGCCCGAAACCGTCGGCATCACGAAGAACGGTGCGATGACAAGGATGCGCACGATCCCCTGTCCCCACATCGGCTGATCCAGCAGCAGGGCCAGCAGAACACCCAGGACGATCGTGATGATCAGGGCGCCCAGAACGATGGTCAGCGTGGCGCCGATCGCGGGCCAGAAAGCCGAGGAGGTGACAAAACGCACATAATTGTCAAAGCCCGCAAACCCCTGATCCCCCCCGCGCAGCGGCAGGTAAGTGCGAAAGGAAAACCACAGCGTCATGACAAGCGGCACCAGCATCCATCCCAAGAGCAGGATGACAGCCGGCGCCATCATCAACCGCGCGGCAGATCGTGAAGCCTTCGTGGCCATGGGGCAGACCTCCCTTGGTGGTGCAGATGCGCAATCGCTGCGGCAGACGGGCGTGGGCGGGAATTCACAGATGCCGGGGGGCGCGCAGGCCCCCCGGGCCAGAAGCGTCGGTCAGTAACCTGCCGCTTCCATCGCTTCGGTCGCAAGCGCCTGGGCCTTGGCCAAGGCTTCCTCGACGGTTTGCTGGCCGGCATAGGCGTTCGAGAATTCCTGACTGACGTCCGTGGCAATGCCTGCAAATTCCGGGATCGCGGCGAACTGGATGCCCACATAGGGCACGGGATCCACGGTCGGTTGCGTCGGATCAGCCGACAGGATCGAGTCGAGCGTCATCTTCGCGAAGGGAACCTTCTGATACTCCGGGTTTTGGTAAAGCGAGGTGCGCGCGCCCGGCGGCACGTTGGCCCAGCCCTCTTTCGCGGCGACCAACTCGATATAATCCTTCGAGGTGGCCCATTCGATGAACTGCTTTGCGGCGGCTTCCTTCTGGGTGCCTGCCGGGATGGCCAAGGCCCAGGCCCACAACCAGTTCGATCGCTTGCCCAAGCCGTTGTCGGGCGCAAGGGCAAAGCCCACCCGGTCTGCAACGGTCGAGTCGGCGGGGTTCGTCACGAAAGAGGCTGCGACCGTCGCGTCGATCCACATGCCGCACTTGCCCTGCTGGAACAGCGAAAGGTTTTCGTTGAACCCGTTGGTGGCATAGCCGGCGGGGCCGGACTCGTCCATCATGCCCTTGAAAAAGTTCACCGTATTGGCCCAGGCTTCGCTGTCGAAGGTGGGCTTCCAGTTTTCGTCAAACCACCGCGCCCCGAACGAGTTCGACATCGCGGTGATGAAGGCGCCGCCTTCCCCCCAGCCGGCTTTGCCACGCAGGCAAATGCCGTTGATGTCATTGGCGCGGTCGGTCATCTTGGCTGCGGCCTCGCGGATGAAGGCCCAGGTCGGCGCCTCCGGCATGGTCAGCCCGGCCTTTTGCATCAGGTCGGTCCGATACATCACCATCGAGCTTTCGCCATAGAAGGGGGCCGCGTAAAGGGTGCCGTCATAAGACAGACCGCCCGCCATCGCGGGCAAAATATCTGCGGCGTCATAGTCGGCCGACAGATCGTTCAGCGGCACAAGCCAGCCGTTCTTGCCCCAGATCGGCGTTTCATACATGCCGATGGTCATGATGTCGAATTGGCCACCCTTGGTGGTGATGTCGGTCGTCACCCGTTCCCGCAGGACGTTTTCTTCCAGCGTCACCCATTCGACGGTGTGGCCGGTCTTTGCGGTGAAGTCGTCGGTATAGCCCTGCATGCGGATCATGTCACCGTTGTTCACGGTGGCAATGGTGATGGTCTCTGCCATGACACCGCCCGCAAGAGCCAGCGAAACAGACGCGCCAAGCAGCGCGCGAAGCGTCATTTTCATAGGTATCCTCCCTTGGCAGCGAGTGAGCATTTCATCGCTTGCTGGGCGATTACTCACAATTGGCCCCGAATCGTCAACCCCCGTTATCCGCCGCACCGCAGCGTCCAAGGGCAACAGCCGCCTTAGGAAAGAAGGGCGCGCGCGGTGGTTTCGTCGGTCACAAGACCGTTGATGATCCGGCCTGCCAATGCTGCGCGCAGGGCCTTGGTCTTGGTCTTGCCCGCGGCCACGCCGATCACCGGCTTGGCCTGGCCGGGTTCGACCCTGACCCCCCCCACCAGCGCATTGCGGGGGCTGTCGATGTAGCGCCCCTGCGCGTCATAGACCCAGCTTCCGATCTCTCCCGCGGCGCCCTGCGCCTGAAGCTCGGCCAGCGCCTCGCGCGTCACGAAACCGTCAAGCGCCAGCGGCGCATCCTCACCCATCTGGCCCACGCCCACAAAGGTGACATCAGCCTTTCGCGCCAGTTCGAAAACCGTCTTGATCGGACGCAGATGCATGAAAAACTCGCGCTCCTGCGGGGTGTCCGAAATCACCGGCACGGGCATCGGGTAATAGGTCGCGTTCAGCTTCTCGGCGATGCGGCTGATGACGTCATAAAGCGTGGCCGATCCGTCTGGCGCGATGTTGCCCAGAAGCGAGACAATCCGGTGCTGGCGCGCATCGACCGGGCGAAAGTTTTCGGCCATCGCGCGCAAGGCGCGGCCCGTCCCGAAGGCAATCACCAGCGGCTCGGGCATGCGCAGGAAACGTTCCAGTTCCTCGGCCGCAGCACCCGCGATCGCCTTTGCCGGGTCGGCGCCCTTGCCAAGCGATGGCGCCACCCGGCAGCGGATCAGCTGATACCGATCACGCAGCGCCTGTTCCAGATCCATGCAGGCCCCGATCCGGTGGTTCAGCCGCACATGGATCAGCCCCTCGGCCATCGCCCGGCTGACCAGTCGCTGCGCCCTTTGGCGACTGATCCCCAATTCGACGGCAATCTGGTCCTGGGTCATCCCGGCGATGTAGTAAAGCCACCCTGCGCGCGCGGCATCATCAAGCGGGCTTGGATCTGTTTCCATCCGGCTCATGGTCCTTTTGTCCTCAGTTCGGGGGCAATCTGGAAGAATTCTTCGAAAGACGCAAACCTGCGATGGGGGCGGGCATGCTCTGGCTCATCGGGGGCGCCCGGTCCAAGATGGCTGCCGCCCACGAAACGCCAGACCTGCATCCCGGCCGCCAAACCCGCTTGCACGCCCGACAAGCTGTCTTCGATCACAAGGCACTGCGCCGGGCTGACCCCCATCCTTTCCGCCACATGCAGAAACAGGTCGGGCGCGGGCTTGCCCCGCGGCACAAGGCTGGAGGTGAAGGTCACGGGGCCAAGCCGATCCCAAAGACCAACGATGCGCAAGGAAAGCTGGACACGCCGCGGGCTGGACGAGGTGGCGACGCAGCAGGGCACCGCCAGATCGGCAATGGTCTGGGCGACCCCCGGCATGATCGACAGCCGCCGCTCGAATGCGTCCAGCAGGCGATTGCGGTATTGCGCTTCGAAATCGGGCGACAGGTCCAACCCGAAATCCTCGCGGATCGTCTGCATCACGGTTGGATAGCTGCGCCCAAGGAAATGCCGCGCCACATAGGGCAGATCGATGTCCACGCCCAGTTTGGCCAGTTCCTGGACCAGCATTTCTGCACTGATCAACTCGCTGTCGATCAGAACGCCGTCGCAATCAAAGATGACAAGATCAACGGGCTGCATCGTTCGGGGGTGCTTTCCACAGGCTGTGATCTGTGTGCATCAAGCCTCCCGTGCCTGCAAGCCGCCGCGCGAAGGGCAGCGGCATGTTCGGCGACAGCGCAAGACAGGGGCGGCGCAGAACAGGGGCGGGGCGGCACCCCGCCATCGCCGCGACGGGCGCGCGCCCGGCGCTTGGCGTCGATCACGTCCGCGCGACAAGACGGGCGCGCCTGTAACCGATCCGGTTTCGCATCGAATGGACCTGCACAGACAACAGGAGAACCCCATGCTCAAGAGCACCGCTCTCGCCTTTGCCCTTGCTTTCGGATTGATCGGCACCGCGCATGCCGGCGATCAATATGTCGATCAGACCGGCTTTGCCGCGTCGGGCTATGATGTCGTGTCCTATTTCGGCTTGCCGCAATCGGCCTTGGGTGGGCCGCAACCGGCGCCTCTGCCGGGCAGCGCCGCGATCACAGCCGAATACAACGGGGCGACCTTTGCCTTTGCGACCGAAGCCAACCGTGATGCCTTTGTCGCCAATCCGGCCGCTTATGCGCCGCAATACGACGGGCATTGCGCCTATGGGGTCGCCAAGGGGGCCAAGGTTCCCGCCAATCCCACCTTGTGGCGCATCGTCGGGGGCAAGCTCTATCTGAACATCACCGAGGATGTGGTCGGCCAGTGGGAAGAAGACATCCCCGGCCATCTGAGCGACGCGGAGCGGAACTGGGGCCAGATCGAGGCCGAAGCAGCCTCGGACGACACCATCCCCGGTTTTGTGTCGGCGGCCCCTCTTGCCCGGTGATCAGACACCGCATGCGGCCGGTGACATGCCCTTTCAGCCAGAGGCGCAGGCCCTTGCCGGTCTGCGCGTTCTCGATCTGTCGCGCATCCTTGCGGGGCCTTCTGCGACGCAGCTTCTGGCCGATCTTGGTGCCGAGGTGATCAAGATCGAGCGCCCCGGGGTCGGCGATGACACGCGGGGCTGGGGCCCGCCCTTCGTGCGCGATGCCTCGGGCGCCGACAGGGGACCAAGCGCCTATTACCTCTCGGCCAACCGGGGCAAGCAATCGGTCTGCGCCAATATTGCCGATCCCCAGGGCGCGGCTCTGGTGCAGGCCTTGGCCACCACGGCGGATGTCGTGGTCGAAAATTTCAAGCCCGGCGATCTGGCGCGCTATGGGCTGGATTACGCCAGCCTTGGCGCATCAAACCCGGGGCTGATCTATTGTTCGATCACCGGGTTCGGCCAGACCGGGCCGAATGCGCATCGGGCGGGATATGACTTTCTGGTCCAAGGCGAAGGCGGGTTGATGAGTCTGACTGGCCTTGCCGACGGCGCACCGCTCAAGGCCGGGGTCGGCATCGCCGATCTGATGTGCGGGATGTATGCGGCAGTTGGCATCCTGGCCGCCATCATCGCGCGCCAGACCACGGGGCGGGGGCAGCATATCGACCTTGCGCTGATGGATGCGCAGGTGGCGATGCTGGTCAATCAGGGCGTGGCCTATCTGACCGATGGGACGGTGCCGCCCCGACGCGGCAATGACCACCCCACCATCGTTCCCTATGGCACCTTCCCGGCCTCGGATGGCAGCTTCATCCTTGCGGTCGGCAATGACGGCCAGTTCGCTCGCTTCGCGGCCTTGGCCGGGGCGCCCGGTCTTGCCGGGGATGGGCGCTTTGCCACCAATGCGGCGCGGGTGCGCAACCGGGATGTGCTGATCCCGCTTCTGTCGGCGATCACGACGGGCCGTCCCGCGTCGGACTGGCTCGCGCTGTGCGAGGCGCAAAACGTGCCTGCGGGTCCGGTCAATGATCTGGCACAGGTCTTTGCAAGCCCGCAGGTCGCGGCGCGCGGGATGCGTATTGATCTGCCCCTTGCCGACGGACAGCCGGTCAGCCTGATCGGCAACCCATTGAAGATGTCGGGAACCCCTGTCACCTATGGCAAGGCCCCGCCTGCCTTGGGCGCGGACACGGGTGCCGTATTGGCGCGGCACCTTGGGCTCGGCCCGGCCGACCTGTCGGCGCTGGCAGCAAGAGGCGTGATTGGCGGAGAGCTTGAGGCATGACACAGACCGGCGCGGAGATCATCGGGACAGCCCTGGCACAGGCCGGGGCAACACATGCCTTTGGCATTCCGGGGGGCGAGGTGCTGGCCCTGATGCAAGGGCTGGATACGGCCGGTTTGCGCTTTGTGCTGGTAAAGCACGAGAACGGCGGCGGTTTCATGGCCGAAGGGCTGTGGCACATGACGGGTGCGCTTCCGGTGCTGGTCGCGACCTTGGGGCCGGGGGTCGCTAATGCCGTGAACGTGGTCGCCAATGCCATGCAGGACCGGGTTCCGCTGATCTTTCTGACGGGATGCGTCGATGCCGCCGAGGCGGAAACCTACACGCATCAGGTGTTCGACCATGCGGCACTGCTGCGCCCCGTGGTCAAGGGCAGCTTCCGCCTTGCCCCCGGGGCGGTCGCTGCGGGCATGGCCAAGGCGATTGCCCTTGCCACGTCGGGCCAGCCGGGGCCGGTGCATGTTGATGTTCCGATTTCTGTGGCCGAGGCCACAGCGGCCGAGGCCCCGGCCCGCCCATGGGTGGCCCGGCCCGGCCTGCCCCCCACGGCAGACCTGGCCGCGGCGCGTGATGCCCTGACGCGCGCAAGGCGCCCTTTGGCGATTGCCGGTGTGGATGCGGTGAACGAAGCCGCAGGCCCCGCGCTTGCCGCCTTTTGCCGGGCCCACGACATTCCCCTGATCACCACCTACAAGGGCAAGGGCCTGATGCCCGAGTCTGACCCGCTGTGCCTTGGGGGCGCGGGGCTGTCGCCAAAGGCCGACCGCATCCTGATGCCGCTGATCGCGGCGGCGGATACCGTTCTCTTGCTGGGCTATGACCCTATCGAGATGCGGATCGGCTGGCGCAATGTGTTTGGCGCCGATCAGACCGTGATCGACATCGCGCCGGGCCCGCGCAGTCATGGCATGCACCGCGCGGACATCGCGTTGATCGGCGATCTTGCGCTTTCGCTCACGGCCTTGGGTCATGATGCGCCGCCACGTTGGCCGGATGGGCAGCCGGGTGCGGCCCGCGCCGCGCTGAAAACCTGCTTTGCCGTCCCAGACCGCTGGGGACCGCATCAGGTGTTCGCCACGCTGCGCGATGCGATGCCGCCCGAAACCGTCGTCACCGCGGATTCCGGCGCACACCGCATTCTGGTCAGCCAGATGTGGGATTGCCCGGCGCCGCGCCTGATGCTGCAATCGTCCGGCCTTTGCACCATGGCCTGCGCCGTGCCTTTGGCCGCCGGGGCAAAGATCGGGCGGCCGCAGGCGCCGGTTCTGGCCTTTGTCGGGGATGCAGGCCTCGAGATGGGGGCAGGAGAGCTTGCCACCCTCTCGGCGCAGGGTCTTGCGGATATGGGGTCGATGTGTCCGACCGCGCCAGCTTGCAGCGCGAGGCGACAGCCGCCCTGTCGCGTGACCGCTTTACGCTCATCGCCGCGCAGATCCCGCGGCGGGCCTATGACGGCGCGTTCTAGACGGGCTGGTCACGGCTGCGTGAGGCAGATGTCACGGCCCGCTGGCGCTGTAACAAAGGCCGCACCATCGACGAACCGAAAGACACAAGGGCCTGCGCGCCAAGGGAACCTGTCGTGCAGGCGTTCGCCCCCGTGTGAAAGGTCTTTCCATGCCTCTGTCCGACGATCTGAGCGGCATCCCCACATCGATCTCGTCCGCATGGATCGGCGACTGGAACCGGGTGATCGAAGGCATCCTGTCCCATGCCGCAAGCACCGGCCCCGATCTTGGCCGCGTGCTCTCGGCCTGTCCCGATTTTGCCTTGGGTCAGGCGATACGCGGCGTGTCTTGCCTGCTGCTGGGCCGGGCCGAGATGGTCGCGGTCGCGCGACAAGCCTATGCCGCCGCGCTTGCCGGAGCCCCGGCGACGATGCGCGAAATGGCCTTCGTGCATGCCTTGGGCGACTGGTTGCAGGGGCGGCCATCGCGGGCGGCGGCGCGGATACAGGTGGTTTTGACCCTGAACCCCCGCGATGCCCTGGCGATGAAGATGGTGCAGGCCATTCACTTCATCATGGGCAGGCCCGATGCCATGCGGGCCTCTGTCGAAGGCGTTCTGGCGGCTTGGACAGATCATCCCGCCCGGGGCTACATCCTGGGGTGCCATGCCTTCACGCTGGAGGAAACCGGCGAATTCGCCCGCGCGGAGCGCATCGGGCGCGACGGGGTGGCCATGGCCCCGGCGGATGCCTGGGGTCTGCACGCCGTGGCCCATGTCTATGACAGCACAGGCCGCGCAACAGAGGGGCTGACCTGGCTGACCGGGCGCGAGGCGTCCTGGGCGCATTGCAACAACTTTCGCTTTCACGTCTGGTGGCACCGGGCGCTGATGCATCTGGACCTTGGCGCGCATGACACGGCCCTCGCGCTTTACGACGCCGACATCCGCGCGGAAAAGACCGACGATTACCGCGATATCGCCAATGGGGCCTCTCTCCTGGCGCGGCTGGAGCTTGAAGGGGTCGATGTGGGCGATCGCTGGGACGAACTTGCCGATCTGTCCGAAAATCGCGCGACGGATGGCTGCCTTGCCTTTGCCGATCTGCATTACATGCTTGCCCTGTGCGGCGGGGAACGGGACAAGGCCGCGCTTGGCCTGATCGCGCGGATGCAGGCGACCCGGCCCCTGGCAAACGAGGCCGCGCGCGTCATCGCCCATCCCGGCCTGCATGTGGCCCAAGGGTTGCATGCCTTTGCCACCGGCGATTATCCGATGGCCTGGATGCATCTGCGGGCCGGCCGTGCCGATCTGGTGCAGATCGGGGGCAGCCATGCCCAGCGGGATGTGTTTGACCGCATCACCATCGAAGCCGCGCTGCGCAGCGGCTGCACCGAGGCGGCCGAGGCCTTGCTGCGCGACCGTATGGCGCGGCGGGGTGGGGCGCTTGACGGCTATGCCGCCGCCCGCCTGTCGCTGATCCATGCGGTTCAGGCGCAGGCCGTCTGAGATGACCCAAACCCCAAGACAGCGCGACCTGCGGCTCGACTTCTTTCGTGGCATCGGCATGTTCATCATTCTGATTGCCCATATCACCAACAACCCTTGGACCTTGTGGATTCCGGCCAGGTTCGGGTTTTCCGATGCCACCGAGATGTTTGTGTTCTGTTCGGGCATGGCGTCGGCGCTGGCCTTCGGGGCGGTGTTCACGCGGGCCGGCTGGCTTTTGGGCAGCCTGCGCATTCTGCACCGCATGTGGCAGGTCTATTGGGTGCATCTGGGGGTGTTCTTCGTCACCCTTGCCTTGATGCTGGCGCTTGACATGACAGGCGTCTTTCCGCGCGACGAGGTGCGCGCGCTGAACCTTGGGCCGTTCATCACCAACACCGGGCCGAACCTGATCGGTCTGCTGACCCTGACCTATGTGCCGAATTACTTTGACATTCTGCCGATGTATCTGGTGATCCTTGCGCTGATCCCGGTGATGATGGCTTTGGCGCGGGTGGATGTGCGGCTGGCGCTGCTGGCCAGCGTGGCGCTTTGGGTGCTGGGCACCGCCGGGCTGTCCCTTCCGGCCGAACTCTGGTTTGCCAAGCCTTCGACACGGCCTTGGTTCTTCAACCCGTTCACCTGGCAATTGGTGTTCTTCACCGGCTTTGCGCTGATGGCGGGTTGGCTTCCCGCGCCGCCGGTGCGCCGGTCGCTGGTCTGGGTGGCGGCGGGGATCGTGGTGCTGTCCATCCCCTTCGCCTGGGGCAAGATCATCAGTCAGGTCGAGGTGATCCGCGATCTGCGCGGCGCTGCGGCCCCGCTGCTGAACAAGACGAATTTCGGCCTGCTGCGCTTTGTCCATTTTCTGGCGCTGGCCTATCTGGCCTGGGTTCTGGCCGGGCCGATGGGCGCGCGGCTGCGACAGACTGGCTGGCGGGCCGCCGCGATTCGTCTGGTGTGTCAGGTGGGCCAGCAATCGCTTGCGGTCTTTGCCGCCTCGATGGTGCTGGCCCGCCTGCTTGGTGCGGTGCTGAACCTTGCGGGGGGCGGGCCATGGGCGGCCTTGGTCATCAACCTTGCCGGGGTCGCGCTGATCATTGGTGTGGCGAAAATCGCCGCGCTGTTCAAAAGCCAGCCGTGGAAAACCGCGCCGTCCCGCCCCGCCGCGTCCGATGCGACCGTTCTGGCCGAGTTGCGCCCATGACAGGTGCTGCGCGCCGCCAGCGGCCTCGCGGCCCGGCAGCCCGGGCCGACGCCGGACCAACGGGCCAGCCCGGCCCCGGCAAACAGCCGGGCGCCGGTCCGCTCGGCTTGCCCCCGCTGCCGATGCCCGATCAGAACCTGTGCGCGGCCTTTCGCGATGCGCACGCGCCCGGCGTTCAGAGTGACGGTCGAACCCTGGCCCTGCGCGCACTGGTGCTGTTGGTGCCGCTTTGCGTGACGGGCAGTCTGGGCTGGCTTTCTGTGGGCTGGTTCGCGCAGGACGGGCGGCTGTCGCTGGTGGAAATCGCCCTGACGGGCACCACCGGCTTTGCCTTTTTCTGGGTCGTCCTGTCGGCGGCCACAGCGACGCTTGGCCTGTTCTGGCGCGCCCGAACCCGTGCAGAGCCGCTGCACGGGCTGAACGTCGCCATCCTGTTGCCAATGTATGGCGAACCCGCCAAAGAAACGATTGGACATGCGGTGCGCCTGCTTGCCGGGCTGTCGGGCAGGGGAAGACACGGGTTTGCGCTGCACATTCTGTCCGATACCCGCGCGTCCCTTGCCGCCGCGCAGGAAGAAACGGTCGTCGCTGACATGCGCCAGCGACACCCTTGTCTGTCAATCGCCTATCGCCGCCGGGCGCAGAACATCGACTACAAATCCGGCAACATCCGCGATTGGGTGCAATCCTGCGGTCGGGACCACGACGCCATGCTGATCCTTGATGCCGACAGCATCATGGGGCCTGCAACCGTGCTGCGGATGGCCGACGCCTTGGCCCAAGAACCGGGAACCGGGTTGATCCAGACCGTGCCGCGCGTTCTGCCGGGGCAGACGGTGTGGCAGGGGCTGCAAAGCCTCGCTTCCGAGGTCTATGGGGTCAACATGGGGCGTGGCTTTGCCATGTGGACCGGGGCGGAAGGCAATTTCATGGGCCACAACGCCCTTGTGCGGGTCGGCGCCTTTGCCGCTTCGGCAGGGTTGCCCCACCTCTCGGGGCCAGCCCCCCGGGGCGGCGTGATCCTGAGCCACGATTTCGTCGAGGCCGCGCTCTTGCGCCGGGCAGGCTGGGGCGTGCGGATGATGCCCGAGGCCGAGGACAGTTTCGAGGACACGCCCGAAACCCTGTTTGGCTATCTGAAGCGGGATCGCCGCTGGTGTCAGGGCAATCTCCAGCACCTCAGGCTGCTTTGCACCCCCGGGCTGCACCCGATGTCGCG
>JALOSF010000112.1 GCA_025458525.1 Cypionkella sp.
GCCGGTCCGGCCCCGACGCATCCCCCGGCGACCGGCCCGCGCCCGACGATCCGGGTCGATATCGACCGTGTTGACCGGCTTGTCGACATTCTCGGGGAGCTTGTAATCCATCAGGCCATGCTGACCGAAGCGATCGGCCAATCGCCCGGCTATGGCTCGGCCGAGGTGGACCGCAGCCTTGACCAGTTGCGTCAGTTGTCGCGCCAGATTCAGGAATCGGTGATGGCCATCCGCGCGCAGCCGGTGAAGCCGCTGTTCGATCGGATGCATCGCATCGTGCGCGAAGCCTCGATGGCGGCAGGCAAGACCGCGCTGCTGGTGACAGAGGGCGAAACGACCGAGGTGGACAAGACCATCATCGAACGCCTGGCCGATCCGCTGACCCACATGATCCGCAACGCGGTGGATCATGGCCTGGAAAAGCCGCCACGCCGGCTTGAAAACGGCAAACCCGCCGAAGGGGTGATCCGGCTGAGCGCGGCCCACAGATCCGGGCGGATTGTCATCACCGTGCAGGATGACGGCGCCGGGATCGACCGCGACAAGGTGCGCCAGATCGCCGTGGAAAAGGGGTTGGTGTCGGCGAGCGCGGATCTGAGCCCGCAGGAAATCGACGCCTTGCTGTTCCTGCCCGGGTTTTCGACGGCGACCGAGGTTTCTGCCCTGTCAGGGCGCGGTGTCGGCATGGATGTCGTGCGCTCCGAGATCGCCGGTCTGGGCGGGCGGGTCGGCATCACCTCGGTGCGCGGGCAGGGCACGACGCTGACCATCAGCCTGCCGCTCACGCTCGCGGTTCTGGACGGCATGGTGTTCGAGGTCGCGGGCCAGACGCTGGTGCTGCCGGTCTCCACCATCATCGAGACGCTGCGGCCAGAAGCGGCGATGCGGCACAACCTGTGCGAGACGGACTCGGTGCTTGATGTGCGTGGCCGATGCCTTCCCCTGATCGATGTCGGCACCGCGCTGGGCTTTCGCCGCACGCTCAAACCGGGGGAGGGGGAGATTGTCGTCGTGGTCGAACGCGGTGACGATGGCGCCATCGCCCTGATGGTGGACGGCATTCGTGACCAACGGCAGGTCGTCATCAAGGGGCTTGAGGCGAATTACGGCCAGATCCCCGGCATTGCCGCGGCGACCGTTCTGGGCGACGGCTCGGTGGCGCTCATCCTCGACCCGGCCGATCTGGCCAGTGCCAGCGTGTCCTTGTCGCGTCCTTCCCTTTCCCTCGCAGCGGAGTAAGATCATGCGCTCCTCCGGTTATGCAACCGACCCCGACATTCGCGAACTGGTGGCCTTTCGCACGGCCGGGCAGGATTTCTGCATCGACATCCTGTCGGTGCGCGAAATCCGCGGCTGGAGCAGGCCAGCCTTGTTGCCCCATGCGCCCAGCTATGTGCAAGGCGTGATCAACCTGCGCGGGGCAGTGGTTCCGATCCTTGACCTCGCACGGCGGCTTGGGCTGGAGCCGATTGAAAACACGGACAGAAACGTGATCATCGTCGCCGCCATCCACAACCGGACCGTGGGTCTGCTGGTCGAGGCCGTCACCGATATTCTGGGTGTGCCCGCCGCAGGGGTCCAGCCGACGCCCGACCTTGCCTCCGAAGCGACGCGCAACATGCTGCGCGGGGTGGTCGTGCAGGACAGCAGGTTGATCCGCTTGCTCGATGTGGGTCAATTGCTGCCACAGCCCGATGACGTGGCCGCCTGACATGGGTCTGGCAGCCGAAAGCACAGACCGCGATGTTCAGCTGAGCGATCGCGATTTCGCCCGCGTGGCGAGGTTGGTGCATCAACTGGCGGGAATCGTGCTTGCAGATGCCAAGCGACCGCTGGTCCAGTCGCGGCTGATCAAACGTCTGCGGGCGCTGAACCTGCCGGATTTTGGCAGCTATGCCGACTATCTTGCCACGGGGGAGGCCGAGGCCGAGCGGCTGGAGCTGATCACCGCAGTGACCACCAATGTGACGTCTTTCTTTCGCGAGCAGCATCATTTCGACACGCTGACCACAAGGGCCTTGCCGCCCCTGATGGCGCGGGCACAGGCGGGCGGGCGCGTGCGGCTCTGGTCGGCCGGGTGTTCAAGCGGCGAAGAGCCCTACAGCATCGCCGCCACCGTCTTGCTGGCCTGCCCCGAGGCGGCCCGGCTCAACATCCGGATCCTTGCCACCGATATCGACCGCAGCATGATCGCGCGGACGCGAGAGGGTCTTTATCCCGCTGAAACCGTCGCTGCCCTGCCCCGCGAGGCGGGGCGCGTGCTGTTCACCGACAGGCCGGCGGCTGACATGGTGCAGATCAGCGCCCCGGTGCGCCAGATGATCACCTGCAATCCTCTGAATTTGCAGGACAATTGGCCCTTCAAAGGGCCGTTTGACGTGATTTTCTGCCGCAATGTGGTGATTTATTTCGACAAGCCCACGCAAGAACGGCTGTGGCAGCGCTTTGCCGGGATATTGGCCCCGGGCGGCTATCTGATGATCGGACATTCCGAGCGTGTGTCCGGGCCGGCGCTGGATCAATTCAGCGTGCAGGGAATCACAACCTATCAGCGCCGGTGAAGGGCGCCATGAAACAGACGGCACAAGGGGGCCAGAATGAAGCGCGAAGACCTGAAGATCATGGTGGTTGATGATACGGCGGTCAGCCGTGGCCTGATCACCCAAGCCCTCGACTGGATGCAGGTCGAGGGATATCGCACCTGCGCCGATGGTGAAGAAGCGTTGCGCTCGCTGGTGCAAAAGCCGGTCCATCTGGTGATTTCCGATTATCACATGCCGGGGCTGGACGGGCTTGGCCTGCTTGAAGGGATCCGGCGCACCCGCGGGATCGAGCGGACCGGATTCATCCTGGTGACGGGGCGCGCCGATGCAACGGTGGTTGCCAAGGGCCGGGCGCTGGGCATGAACAACATGATCACCAAGCCCTTCACCCGAGAGGGGATGCGCGATTGCATCGAACGCGTGGTGGGGCCGCTGTGATGTCGGCCGACGGGGGCGCGGGTCAGGCCGCGGCACCGTTGAGCGGGCAGGCCGTGGTTCTGCGCAGCGGTGCCCATCTTTCGCGCATCGCCAGCCGGTTGCGTGATCTTGAAGCGATTCTGATCCAGAGTGCCCAAAGCCCCGACGGCGACAGCGCGGACGCGCGCCGTGACCGTCGGCTGCGCATGCAGACCCTTGATCTGATGATTCAGGAATTGACCGGATTGTCCGACATCCTGATCGGAACCGCCTCGCATTTGCCCGACATGCCGGATGCGACGGTGGATGCGCTGGTTGACATGCCGCGCCTGCAAAGCCTGTCGCAGGCCCTGCGCGAAGAACAGGGTGTCGCGCTGTCGGCGGCTATTGTGATCTTTTGACCTTGGCCGCGCGACGGGCGGCCAGCGATCCGCTCAGAACAGGACAATCTCGGTCCGGGGCAGCGGGGCCTTGGGCAGATCCTCCTGAATTGCGGTGGCAGGCAGTTTCATCTGTTGCACCTGGCCGCTGACAGGCCAGACGCGGATCTTGCGGCCATGATCGCCCCCAAGGCTGCCGCCCAGATAGCGTATCCCTTCGCGGCGCAGGAAGTCCTCGGCAAAGCGGCCGTTTGCAGCCCCGATGTCGGTCAGGCCGGGCACCATGCGCCCGCCGCCGAACAGCTTGCCCTCCAGCCGCGCGCGGTTGGCGCCGGCCTTGATCAGGCTGTTGATCAGCAATTCCATCGCATTCAGCCCATATTTCATGGCGTTACGATCCTTTGGATCGTTGCCCGGCAGCAAAAAGTGATTAAGCCCCCCGATCCCCGCGACCGGATCGCGCAGGAAGGCCGCGACGCATGATCCCAGAATCGTGGACAGCACATCCTGCGGATCACTCGACACAAGATATTCGCCCTGAATGACGATCCGTATCCGGTCTGTTGCCTGTATCATCCTGACCGCCTGTCGCTTGTGTGTTTTGGTTTGTAGCCCGAGGCCCGCAGCAGCGCGGCGCCAATCGCGGCAAGGGGAAGGATCTGCGCCGCAGCATCGATGTCGCGTGCCGCCCGTGGCATGCCATAGACGACCGAGGTCTGTTCATCCTGCGCGATGGTATGGCCCCCCGCCTCGCGGATGGCGCGCAACCCGTCCGCCCCATCGCGCCCCATGCCGGTGAGCAGGGCAGCAACCGGAACGACCGGCAAAAGTGCGGCCGAGTGAAACAACCTGTCAACCGCGGGCCGGTGCCCGTGGACCGGCTCCCCCTCGACCAGGCGCGTCAGCATGACGGGCCGGGCCGCCAGAACCAGATGAACATCGCCGGCCGGCGCAATGGTGATGCGGCCTGTGCGGGCCTGTTCCCTGTCGGCGGCGGCGACGACATCGGCAGGGCAGACGCGGTTCAGGCCCGCGATGAAACTGTCCACATAGGCGGGGCGCATATGCTGAACCACAAACACGGGGGGGCAGTCGGCAGGAAGGGTGGAAAGGAGGGTATACAGCGCCTCGACACCGCCCGTGGACGCACCGATCACAATCGGCCTGACGCCCGCCGATGTGGCTGGGACATGGTCTGCTGCGGCGGAGTCTTCAGGCGGCATGCGGTGTCACCCGGCCGCGGGCCTGACCTTCGAGGCGGAAGCCCGACAGCAAGGCCGAAAGGTCGTCTGCCTCTTGCCGGAGCAGGGCGCTTGCCGCCGTCGATTGTTCGACCATCACGGCGTTTTGCTGCGTGACCTTGTCAAGCATCGCGACGCCTGCGTTGATCTCGGCAAGGCTGTTGGCCTGATCCTGCGCCGATTGGGCGATCTGTTGCACGATGGTGCTGATTTCGGCCACATCGGCCACGATCGCCTCGACCGCATTGCCGCTTTTGCCGACAAGAGCGGCGCCGGTGCCAACCTGGCTTTCCGATGTCGAGATCAGATCCTTGATTTCTTTGGCCGCGTCGGATGACCGCTGCGCGAGCGCGCGCACTTCGGCCGCCACCACCGCAAAGCCGCGGCCCGCATCGCCCGCCCGGGCCGCCTCGACCCCGGCGTTCAAGGCGAGCAGATTGGTCTGAAAGGCGATGTCATCGATCACCGAGATGATGCGTGAAATCTGGTGCGACGATTGTTCGATGGCACCCATCGCCGCGATCGCCTCTTGCACCACCCCGCCATTGTCGCGCGCCGCGGAATGGGCGGATGTGACCTTGCCGCCAGCCTTCAGGGTGCCTTCGGTGGCCGAGCGGACATTGGCGGTCAGCGTGTCAAGCGCGGCTGCGGTTTGCTCCAGCGTGGCGGCCTGGCTTTCGGTGCGGCGCGACAGATCAGAGGCCGCGGTCGAGATGTCATTGGCCCCGGCAAGGATGGCCTGTGCCACCTGCGACACCTGCGCCAGCGTGGCCGAAAGCCCGGACAGGGCCTTGTTGCAATTCATCCGCAGGGTTTCGTAATCGGGCGGGAAGGGCGCGTCGAGGCTGCGTGACAGATCGCCCTCTGCCATCGCGGCCAGCGTATCGCGCAGGCGGTCCACCACCATGGCCAGTTCCGCGCTGCGGGCCGTGCTTGCAGCCTCGGCCGCCTGGCGGAACCGGGTCTCCTCGGTCTGATCGGTGCAGATCGCAAGGATGCGGGCGGCATTCCCCTTGTTGTCGCGAATGATGTTGAGGTTGCAGATCACAAAGCGGTCGCTGCCATCCTGCGCGATCTGGTGGCAGAATTCGGTCACGCTGCCACGGTCCACCACGCGCTGCACCACGGCCTGGGCCTCGGCCTCGGTTGATTTGAACAACAGGGTCAAGGGGCGACCGACGATCTGGTCCTTGGCATAGCCGTAAAGCCGGGCGCCCACATCGTTGATGGCCAGGATGCGCCCGTCGATCCCGATCTCCATCAGCACCTGACCGCTTTCGACCGCGTTGATGACCGCCTTGGCGCGGCGCAGTTCGCGCACGTCTTCCCACACCACGACATAGCCTTCGCGCGTGCCGTCTGGGGCATCGACCGCGTTGACGGCAAGCCCGAACACCTCGGTGCCGATCTGCACATCGGGGGCCATCTGGGCATTCTGGGGATCGCGCAGCATGGTCATCACACGCGCATGGTTGCTGTGGAACATCGAGATATTGGTCCCGATCAGCCGATCGACATCCATGGTGGGAAAGCGGCTGCGCATCTGGGCGAGGTTGCTTCGGAACAGGTTGACCAGCGCGTCGTTCACATAAAGCAGCGTGCCCTCGGCATCCGAAATCATCATCGCCGTATTGGTCGTGTCAAAGGCCTTGCCCTTGAACAGCATTTCGCGGCGGCTGGCATCGGCGGCAATCTGATCCTGGCGAAAGCATTCAAGCCCGCGCGACAGATCGCCCACTTCATCGCGCCGTGTCTTGTGTGGAATGGTCACATCCTCCCGCGCGAGGAGCCGCGCGGTCACATCGGTGAGTGCGGCAAGCGGGCGGGCGACCCAGCGACCGATCAGCAGCCCCGCGCCGATCGCGATGACCCCGAACAGCGCCAGAATGACCATGGTGCGGCGCACCTCTACCGCGACGGGGGCGGTGACCGCGCTTTTGTCGAGTTCCGTGACCAGGGCCTAGGTGACGCCCGACACAGCAATCGGGCGATAGGCTGCCAGAACCGCCGCGCCGGTGCCGTTCACCGTGTCCTCGTTCACGCCGGTTTGCCCGCCAAGCGCCGCCGCAAGCTGCGGGGTTTGCGGCGCAGGCTGCCCAAGGGTCCGGCCATCGCCACCTTCCATCCGGTAGGTGCCATCCATGCCGACCAGGCTGAACTGATAGGTCTTGCCGTCAAGCCCGTCGTCCCGCGCAACCTTTGTCAGGATGGAGGCCGGCAGCTGGATGGCAAGCACCCCGACCTTTTCGCCGTCGGCATCGCGGACGGGCAGGGCCATGAAACTGGCCGGAATGCCGCCCGAGAAGGTGTAGGGTGCGAAATCTTCGAACACCAAGGGGTCATCCGCAGCCTCCAGCGCGCGGCGGACGGCGGTGCCGAGGGTGGTTTCCGACAGGGGGCCGCTGAGCGCGTTAAGCCCCAGATCAGGTTCCTTGACCACCGAATAGACCATCATCCCCGAGCTATCGAACAGGAACAGGTCATAAAAGCCGGAGTTGCGGCGAATGGCGCGGAACTGGTCATGCACCTTGGCGTGGGTCAGCCCATAGGCGCTGCGGTCGGTGGAATAGTCATGCGCATCGCGGTCCACCCCGGTGGCGGTGTTGGGGGTGACATAGGTTTGCATCAGGAAATCGCGCGCCCCCGCGCCAGAGGCGCGCAAGATGACCGACAGCTGCCTGATGCTGTCGCTGGTCTGTTTGGTGGTGGCGATGCTGCGCAGATCGCCTTCGGTTTCAGCCACCCAGTCGGTGACCCGTTGGGCCCCGCGCGCCGAGGCGGTTTCAAGCCCCGTCACAGCCTGTGCCACCAGCGCCGAACGCATGTGGGA
>JALOSF010000047.1 GCA_025458525.1 Cypionkella sp.
CCGGGGGGCTGGGTCTTTTCATTTGGGGATGGCGCTGCCATATGGGCGGCTCAACCGGATGGACTGTCCGGGGATGGGAGTATTGCTATGAACAAGAGTGTTATCATCGGCGCGGTGGTCGTCCTGCTTGCAGCGGGTGGCTATTATCAGTTCAGCTATGTGCCGGCACAGCGCGCCGCCGAAGAAGCTGCCGCCGCCGCTGCCGCAGAGGCGCAGGCCGCCGAAGAAGCCGCTGCCGCTGCCGCCGCTGAGGCCGAGGCTGCGGCTGCCGCTGCCGCCGAAGAAGCTGCCGCCGCCGCCGCTGCTGCCGCGACCGAGGCCGAGGCTGCCGTGACCGACGCGGTCGAGGGCGCCGCCGCCGCCGCCGAAGGGGCCGCCGCTGCCGCCACCGAGGCCGCACAGGATGCAGCCACCGCGGCCACCCAAGCGGTTGAGGGCGCGGCAGATGCCGCCACCGACGCTGCCGCCGCCGCCGCCAATACCGCGACCGAAGCTGCCGAAGGCGCTGCGGATGCGGCCAGCGAAGCTGCGGCAAGCGCCACCAGTGCGGCCGCCGCGGCGCTTGATCCGGCGAACTTCAATGCCGATGCCATCAAGGGCCTGATCGACGGCTCGACCCTGGATGTCGCGACCAAGACCACGCTGAAAGCCGCGGTTGACGCCGCCGCCAGCAACCCCGCGCTGGTGGATGGCGCGATTGCATCGGTCAAGGCGGCTTTGGGTCTGTGATCTGAAGCGCGCCCGACGGAAAAGGCCGCGCATCCTGCGCGGCCTTTTTGTCTGGCGGATGGTGCAGGGCGGGGGGCCATGCCCGCCACCCCTTGCCATCGGCCTGTGTCACAGCGGCCAGTCGCCGCCGTCAGATACCGTCGCCGACAAAGGCCTTTTCGACGACAAATTGTTGCGGGTCGGAATTCGCGCCTTCGGACAGGCCGAAATCTTCAAGGATTTTCTTCACATCGATGTTGAAGGCAAGGCTGCCACAGACCATGGCGCGGTCGTCCTCGCGGGTCATCGGCGGCAGGCCCAGATCGGCAAAGACCTTGCCCGAGGTCAGGTTGTCGGTCACGCGGCCCATGCGGTCAAAGGGTTCGCGCGTGGTGGTGGGGTAGTAAAGCAGCTTGTCGCCCACCAATTCGCCGATCAGCGGGTCATCCTTCAGGCTTTCGACCAGCTGGCGACCATATTCAAGCTCGGCCACCTCGCGGCAGGTGTGCATCATGATGACCTGATCGTATTTTTCATAGGTTTCAGGTTCGCGCATCAGGCTGGCAAAGGGGGCGATGCCGGTTCCGGTGGCCAGGAACCACAGCCGCTTGCCGGGCAACAGCGCGTCATGCACCAGGGTGCCCACGGGTTTGGGGCGCAGGATGATCTCGTCGCCGACCTTGATGTGCTGAAGCTTGCTGGTCAGCGGGCCATCGGGCACCTTGATCGAATAGAACTCCAACTCCTCATCCCAGGCGGGGGAGGCGATGGAATAGGCGCGCAGCAGCGGTTTGCCGGTGTCGCCCAACAGACCGATCATCACGAATTCGCCCGAGCGAAACCGCAAGCTGCGGGGCCGTTCCACCCGGAAGGAAAACAGCCGGTCGGTCCAGTGGGTCACGGACGTGACCTTGGCCGCGTCTGGCAGGTGCGGTTTGGCGGCGGGGGCGGGCGAGGCTTCGATCATCGGGGTCACTTCGGTCATGGGGGCTGTCCGGCGGTAAACCGGCTTCGTCCTTCTAGCTTTGATCCAGATCAGAGGAAAGGGAGCTGGGCGGATCAGGCGCGCAGACGCGCCTGATAGTGATGCGCCTGCCAGTCGGCGCGGAACTGCCATTGCTCGGCGGGTTGGCGCGCAGCCAGCTCGTCCGGGATTTCGGCCCCGTCAAAGCCCACGCGGCGCAGCATGGCATATTGATCGGCAATCACCGGACCATGGGCCAGAAGCTGGCCGGTATAGCCAAGCTCGCGCAGGCGGCGCGCGATGGTAAAGGCGCGCCCATCGTTAAAGGCCGGAAAACCGACGCGGATCAGCGTCAGTTCATCCAGCCGCCCGACCAGCGCCTCGGGGTCGTCGGTATGGGCCAGATCGACGGCCGTCTGATCGGTCAGATCGGCCAGAGGGGCGATGTCGCGCGGGGGGGCGGGCTGAAAGCCCGCATCGGTGACGATCACGCTCATGCGGCTGTGTCCTTTGTGATGCGAACGGGTTTGCCATCGATGAAATGGATCCCGCATTCGGTTTTTTCTGTTCCGCGCCAACGGCCTGCGCGCGGATCTTCACCCGGTTTCACCGGGCTGGTGCAGGGCGCGCAGCCGATGCTGGGATAGCCCTTGGCCACCAGCGGATGGCGCGGCAGGCGGTTGTTGACCATGTACTCCTCAAGATCCTCACGGCCCCAATGGGCCAGCGGGTTGACCTTGATGCGGGTGTCGCCCTCGGCCTCGAAAAAATCGACGGTGCCGCGGGTGTTGCTTTGATAGCGTTTGCGCCCGGTGATCCAGCCGTCAAAGCCCGATAGCGCGCGTTCCAGCGGTTCGACCTTGCGCACCGCGCAGCAGGCATCGGTGTTGAACTGGTGCAAGGTGCCATCGGGGTCTTCGAAAGCGACGCGCGGATGGGCTGCGCGAATGGTGCGCACATCGCACAGGTGCAGCTGTTCGGCCACCTGCCGCTGATACTCCAGCGTTTCGGCAAACAGCATCCGGGTGTCGATGAACAGCACCGGGGTTTCCGGCGCGATCACGCTGACAAGGTGCAGCAGAACCACCGATTCCGCGCCAAAGGACGACACCAGCGCCACCTGGCCCAGATCATCGTCCTTCAGGCTGTGTTCCAGAACGGCGGTGGCCGAATGATGCTTGTAGCGCGCGTTCAGCGCCGCCACCCGCTCGGCCACCGGCCCGCCATGCAGGTCACGCGGCATCCTGCGCGCCTTCGTTTTCATAGAGCGCGGCCTTGAACGGGTCCATCCCCAGACGGCGGAACGCCATCAGGAAGGTTTCCTCGGGGCCCTGCCTTTGCGCAAGATAGGCCCGCACGATCCGCTCGACCGCGGGCACGATTTCATCATAGGCAAAGCCCGGCCCGGTCTTGTCGCCGATTGCCGCGGTTTCAGAGCCGTCACCGCCAAGGGTGATCTGGTAGTTTTCCACCCCCGCCCGGTCGAGGCCCAGGATGCCGATATGGCCAACATGGTGGTGCCCGCAGGCGTTGATGCAGCCCGAAATCTTGATCTTCAGCGGGCCGATGTCATGCTCCAGATCCAGGGCCTTGAACCGTTCGGCGATCTGGGTCGCAATCGGGATCGAGCGGGCGGTGGCAAGGGCGCAGTAATCCATGCCGGGGCAGGCGATGATGTCGGAAATCAGCCCGACATTCGCGGTGGCAAGGCCCACTTGCGTCAGCGCCGCATGAAGTGCGGGCAGGTCGGATTTGTGGACATGCGGCAGGATCACGTTCTGTTCATGGCTGATGCGCAGATCGGAATGGCCGTAGCGTTCGGCCAGATCGGCCATCAGGCGCATCTGCTCGGACGTCGCATCGCCCGGCGTCTGGCCATGGGCCTTCACGCTGATGGTGACGATGGCGTATTGATCGTTGCGATGCGGCGCAAGATTGGTGTCGGCCCAGGCGCGGAACACGGCATCGGCCTTGTAAAAGGCGTCATAGGCATCGGTCGGCGCGTTGCGGAAGGCGGGCGGGGCAAAGGCCGCGCGAATATCCGCCAGCAGGCGCTGGTCATTGCCGCCAAACAGCGGGCGCAGTTCGGCGAACCGCTCCTCGATCATGCGGGTGATTTCTTCCTTGCCGGTCTCGTGGACGGTGATCTTGATGCGCGCCTTGTATTTGTTGTCGCGCCGACCAAGGATGTTATAGACCGACAGAACCGCCTCGACATAGGGCAGCAGATCGGCCACGGGCAGGAACTCGCGCACCGTATGGGCGATCATCGGCGTGCGGCCCAGACCGCCGCCCACCATCACCTCGAACCCCGGCTCTCCGGCTGCGTTGCGCACCATGCGCAGGCCGATGTCATGCGCGCGCGTCACCGCCCGGTCATTCGGCGCGCCGGTGATGGCGATCTTGAACTTGCGCGGCAGGAACTGAAACTCCGGATGGTCGGTGGACCATTGGCGCAGCAATTCGGCATAGGGGCGGGGGTCTTCGATCTCGTCCGCGGCGGCGCCTGCGAAATGGTCGGCGGTCACGTTGCGCACGCAGTTGCCGCTGGTCTGGATCGCATGCATTTCCACATCGGCCAGCGCCGAGAGGATGGCGGGCACATCGGGCAGCTTGGGCCAGTTGAACTGGATGTTCTGCCGGGTGGTGAAATGGCCATACCCCTTGTCCCAGGTGTCGGCGATATAGGCCAGTTGCCGCATCTGGCGGGGCGAGATCGTGCCATAGGGGATCGCCACCCGCAGCATATAGGCGTGCAATTGCAGATACAGCCCGTTCATCAGCCGCAGGGGGCGAAACTCCTCCTCGGTCAGGCTGCCATCAAGGCGGCGCTCGACCTGCTGGGTGAATTGCGCGACGCGCGAGCGGACGAAGGATTCGTCGAAATCGGAATAGGAATACATCTTACGACCTCAGATCTGCTTGCTTGCCATGAGCATAATTGGACGGCCCGCGCGCGCGAAATCCTTCGCGGAAATGCACCGGCTCCGGCCCGTTCGGCCCGGCCTTGGCATCGGCCAGATAGGCGCCGACCACGGTCAGTTTCTGTGCCGAGGCATGCAGCAGGCGCATCTGGGCATGGGCCTCGTCCTCGATCAACTCTGCCTCATGGTGATGGGGCGACCATTGGTCATCGGCGGTCAGATACACCACGTCGCCTTCGCGCAGGCGGTTGGCGGTCACGACTTTCGGGCTGTATCGGCGGCTCATGCTTGGACTTCTTTCAATACGGCAACAGAGGAACGTGCGGCCCGCGGGGCAAGGCCAAAGAGGATGACCGCAGGGCCGGAGCATCCGGCCACCGCCTCGGGCAGGGCGGCAAGCGTGGTGCCAAGGATGCGCTGTTCGGGGCGGCTGACGTTTTCGACGATGGTCACGTCGGTCGCGCCCGAGGCGCCATGCATCATCAGGCGGCCCTGGATGAAGCGGGCCGATTTCTTGCCCATGTAGATCGCGGCGACTTCGCCGGGCCGGGCCATGCCGCGCCAGTCCTGTTCGGCAAAGCCTTCCATGTCATGGCCGGTGACGATGCGCAGGCTGGCGTTGCGTCCGCGCCGGGTCAGGCTTTGCCCGATGCTGGCCGCCGCCACACTGGCCGAGGTCAGCCCCGGCAGGATGCGAAACGACAGGCCCGCCGCCTCCAGCGCCGCCATCTCCTCGTCCAGCCGGCCGAAGATGCCGCAGTCGCCGCCCTTGAGCCGGACCACGCGCGGCCCGCTCATCGCATGGGCGACCAGACTGGCGTTGATCTGGTTTTGCGTGACCGAGGGGCCAAAACCCTCTTTGCCGACATCGACGAGGGTGACATGCGCGGGGATCAGCGCCAGCACCTCTGCCCCGACCAGCCGGTCATGGATCACCACCCGCGCCTCTTGCAACGCGCGCAAGGCGCCTAGGGTCAGATGCTCGGCCGCGCCCGGGCCGGCCCCGACAAAGGTCACAGCAGCTTGGGCCGGGGTATGCACTTGCGTCATGAACGGGATCCTGCGGTTTCTGCCGTCAATATAGGATATTTTCCCGCCCTCAGGCCATGCCCCCTTGCAGATAAGGAAGACTGTTCCGATACTGCGCCAAAGCGGGGCAGGGGTTCCGCGAAACGGGGGAAAAGGCGAATGGCGGCCCAACTGGACGATCTGGATCGGAAAATCCTTGGCGAATTGCAGCTTGATGCCAGTCAGTCGCTGGACGAAATCGCCCGCAAGGTAGGGTCGTCGAAGACCCCGGTCTGGAACCGCATCCGCCGGATGAAGGATCAGGGCGTCATCACCCGCCAGACCGCCATTCTGGACGCCGAGGCGCTGGGGCTGGAGGCCTGTTTCTTCGTGCTGATCCGCACCGCGGAACATGAGGCCGAATGGCAGCGCAAGTTCCTGAAAACCCTGCGCGACCGCCCCGAGGTGATGGAGGCGCACCGGCTTGCCGGGGACATCGACTACATCCTGAAGGTGCGGGTGAAAAACGCCCGCGCCTATGACCAGTTCTATCAGGCGCTGATCTCCGAGGTGAAGATCTACAATGTCACCGCGCTTCTGAGCATGGAGGAGATCAAATCCACCACGGTCCTGCCGCTCTGACACGGCGCGCGCGCTCCGCACCGGGGGCGGCGGGTTCGAAGGGCCCGCAACCGCGGCACAAGGGTCCGATCCTGCCGCTTGCGCCGATGGATGCCGTCGCCCGATGCGCCAGTGCTGCCGGGGGAGGCGCCCCTTAGCGGGTCAGCAGCACCCGCTCCAGCCCGTGGAAATGATAGACATCGGCATAGCGCGGCGCGGCGGCAAGCCGCAGCCCGGGCAAACGGCGAAACAGGATGGGCAAGGCCACCTGCAATTCCAGCCGCGCCAGTGGCGCGCCCACACAGAAATGCAGCCCCGCGCCAAAGGTCAGGTTGGGCCGCTCCGGCCGGTCGGGCAGGAACTGGTCGGGCCGGTCCCACAGGGCGGGGTCGCGGTTCGCCCCCGCCAGCAGCAGGCCGATCTGCTGCCCGCGGGCAAAGGTCTGGCCCATCACCTCGACCGTTTCATAGGCATAGCGGGTGAACATGTGCAGCGCGGGGTCGAAACGCAGGATTTCCTCGACCGCAGCGGGCACCTTGTCGGGCGACAACAGCAGGTCTGCCGTTCCGGTTTCCAGCAGCGTCTTGACCCCGTTGCCAAGGGTGTGAACGGTCGCCTCATGCCCTGCATTGAGCAGCAGGATGCAGGTGGTGATCAGCTCGTCGGTGGAGAGCCGCTCGCCCTCGCTTTCGGCGGCGATCAACTGGGTGATCAGATCATCGGCGGGGGCGGCGCGGCGCTGTTCGACATAGCCGCGCAGGAAATCGCCAAAGTCGCGCGCGGCGTCATTGGCGGCATCCTCCATCGCGCGGGTGCGGCGCGCCTGATACATGCCGACCATCGCATTGGACCAGCGCAGCAATTGCGGCGCCATCGCCTCGGGGACGCCCAGCAGCCGCGCGATGATGATCACGGGCAGGGGCTGGGCAAAGCCTGCGATCAGGTCGAATTCGCCTTCGGGCAGCGCGTCGATCAGGCTGTGGCTCAGGCTTTCGATGTCGCCCGACAGGCTGGCGATGCGGCGCGAGGTAAAGGCGCGCAGCACCAATCCGCGCAGCCGGGTGTGGCGCGGCGGCTCCAGCTCCAGCATGGAATGCGCCTCGACCCCGTAAAACGCCGCCGTATGGGGCGCGATCGGCTGGGCGAGTTCGGGCGGCACCTCGCGGCCAAAACGGCGGTCGCGAAAGATGGCATGGGCCGCCGCCGCATTCACCGTGCAGATCAGATCGTAATCGGCCCAGCGAAAGAACGGCCCGGCCGCGCGGGCGCGTTCATAAAAAGGATAGGGGTTCTGGACGAAGTCCGCGTCGGTCGGGGATTGGGAAAGGGTCTGCATGACCGCAGGCATATCCCCTTGCGGTCGGGCGCTGCAAGGGGCCTTGCGGCACGCCCGCCCGCGCCCAGTTTGCGCCTTGGCCGGTCAGGCCGCCGCCAGCGCCGCGACGATTGCACCGAAATCGGCGGCTTTCAGGCTTGCGCCCCCGACCAGCGCCCCATCGACATGCGGCACGGCAAAGATTTCGGCCGCATTCGACGGCTTCACCGACCCGCCATAAAGCAGCTGCACGCCCGCCGCCTCGGCCCCGATCCGCGCGGTCAGGCGGGCAAGCAAAAAGGCGTGGACCTCGGCAATCTCGGCGATTGTCGGGGTGCGCCCGGTGCCGATGGCCCAGACCGGCTCGTAGGCCACCACAAGGGTTTCGGCCCGCGAGCCTTGCGGGACCGACCCGGCAAGCTGGGTTCCGATCACGTCCAGCGTCCGGCCTGCATCGCGCTCGGCCTCGGTTTCGCCGATGCAGATGATGGCGACCAGACCGGCGACCTGCGCCGCCTCGGCCTTGGCCAGCACCTGCGCATCGGTCTCGCGGTGGTCGGTGCGGCGTTCGGAATGGCCCAGGATCACATGGCTTGCGCCCGCGTCGGCCAGCATCGCGGCCGAGAGATCCCCGGTATGCGCGCCGCTGGCCTTGGCATGGCAGTCCTGCCCGCCGACATGCAGCGCAGACCCTTTGGCCAGATCGGCCATCCGCGCAATCAGCGTGGCCGGCGGGCAGAGCAACATGTCGCAGGCCGGGGCCGGATGCGCCGCCAAAAGCGCCGCCACCTCGGACAGGCTGGCCGCGGTTCCGTTCATCTTCCAGTTTCCGGCTGCCAGCTTGCGCATGCGAGGGTCCTCCTTGGCCTGTCAAAATCGCGTCGATCATAGTTTTCCACCCCGCGGGCACAAGCGGCAAAACACCGCCAGACGGGGTAGGGGCGGATCGGTCCGGTCGCCCGGGATAAAAATGTAAAAATGTTTTACATCGACCCTTGAAGGCCGGGCTTGCCATGCGCATCTTGGCTCATGTGAAAGGCATTCACATAGGCCCGCCCCCGGGCATCCCCCCCGCAATGGCGGGCAACCGAGATGGAGAGACGCTGATGACCTATACGCCTGAACCTGCCGCCAAGGCCCCGATGCTCGGCGGAGTGATGTCGCGGCTGCACCGCGCCGAGGACTGGCTCGACTCAAAGGGCCGTGGGGCCTGGATCGCCACCATGGTGGCCGGTTTCATCGTCTTCTGGCCCATCGGCCTTGGCCTTGTGGCCTATATGACCTATGCGAACAAATGGAGCAAAAGCATGTTCAAGAGCAAATCCTGTGTCAGCCGCCGGGATGGCATGATGTCGCGTCAGACGGCGTGGCGGTCATCGGGCAACAGCGCCTTTGACGCCTACAAGGCCGACACCCTGCGCCGTCTTGAAGACGAACAGCATGCGTTTGAATCCTTCCTGGAGCGTCTGCGCGAAGCCAAGGACAAACAGGAATTCGACAGCTTCATGGAAGATCGCGCCAAGGGCGTCGCCCGCCCGACGATGGCCGAAGAGTCGCCCCGCGGCGAATACTGACAGCAACCCTTGCGGCCCCCTGTGCGGGGGGCCGCTTTCCCACCACATTCGTTTCAGGATCCGTGCGACATGCGCAACGCCTTGCCCCTCATGATGTCCGATATGCAGCCCGATCCGGTGCGGCATGCCGCCTTTTACCAAGGTGTGCTGCCAAAGCGGTTTCTGGCCTGGGTGATGGATGTCGTGCTGATCGCGGTTGTGACCGCGCTGATCGTGCCCTTCACCGCGTTCACCGCGCTGTTGTTCCTGCCGGCGCTGTTTCTGGTGGTCGGGTTCCTCTATCGTTGGGTCACGCTTTCGGGACGGTCGGCCACCTGGGGCATGCGGTTGATGAACATCGAATTCCTTGACCGGAATGGCCAGCGGTTCGATGCGGGCACCGCCTTGCTCCACACGCTTGGCTATACGCTGTCGATGGCCTTCGTGATGCCGCAGATCCTTTCGGTGGCGTTGATGATGCTGACCTCGCGCCGACAGGGGCTGAGCGACATGGTCCTTGGCTCTGTTGCGATCAACAGCCCTTCGGCGCGCTGAACGACCGGCCGCTGCACCGCGCGTCAATTGCCGTCTTGGCGAGGGGCGCGCGGCTTGCTAACGTGGTGCAGCAGCCCCTGACCAGTAAGCCATGCGCCACACGCTTCCCATCGCGCCCCAGTTCTATGTGACGGCCCCGCAGCCCTGCCCCTATCTGGAGGGGCGGATGGAGCGCAAGCTGTTCACCGCGTTGCAGGGTGAACATGCGCAGCGGCTGAACGACACCCTGTCCAAGCAGGGCTTTCGGCGCAGCCAGAACGTGCTTTACCGCCCGTCGTGTTCGGAATGTTCGGCCTGCCTGTCGGCGCGCATCCGGGTGGCCGATTTCGTGCCAAGCCGGACCCAGCGCCGGATCGCCCGGCGCACGGCGCATCTGCGGCGCAATGCGACCAGCCCTTGGGCGACCGAGGATCAGTTCGCCCTGTTCCGCCGCTATCTGGATGCACGCCACGCCGATGGCGGGATGGCCGACATGGACATCTTCGAATTCGCCGCCATGATCGAGGAAACCCCGATCAAGAGCCGTGTCATCGAATATTCCCGCCCCGCCGAGGCGGGGGAGCGTGGCCAGCCCCTCGCCGCCGTCTGCCTGACGGATGTGTTCGATGACGGGCTGTCGATGGTCTACAGCTTCTACGACCCCGATCTGATCGATCTGTCGCTGGGCACCCATGTGATCCTTGACCATATCGCCATCGCGCGAGAGGCGAGGCTGCCTTATGTCTATCTTGGCTATTGGGTGCCGGGCAGCCGCAAGATGGGCTACAAGGCCGGGTTTTCCGCGCTGGAAATCTACAAGGGCGGCCGCTGGCAGGACTTGGGCGATCCGGCGGCGCACCGGGCAGAGTTGCACCCGCTGTCGATGGACCCGATCGCCGAGCAGGTGGCCCGCATCAACCTGCCCGAGGCCCGCCCGCACCGCGACTGACCTTTGGCCGCTTGGCGGGGGACACCGGACGGGGGGCACTGGACGGGGGGCACTGGACGGGGGCAGGGAGATTCCCTATATAATCTCTCAACAACCCCGGATGAGGTCGGAATGAACAGCGAAGCACGGATCGAGGGCGCCCCGCTCATCAAACCCTCCACCACCGATCACCCCTTGTATGACAGCGTGGTCGAGGCTTGCCGTACGGTGTTCGATCCGGAAATTCCGGTCAACATCTATGACCTTGGGCTGGTCTATACGGTCGAGATCGATGCCGAGAACGCGGTGAACATCACCATGACGCTGACCGCGCCCGGCTGCCCGGTGGCCGGGGAAATGCCCGGTTGGGTTGCCGATGCGGTGGAACCGCTGCCGGGGGTCAAGCAAGTGGATGTGCACATGACCTTTGACCCGCCCTGGGGCATGGAAATGATGAGCGACGAGGCCCGGCTGGAACTCGGGTTCATGTAAGCTGCGCGTCCTGCGCCGAAGATGATGCAAGCCTTTTGGCTTGCATTTTGCATTTGCAAGCCATTTGACTTGCTTTTTGGCAAAGCAAGCCGCAAGACTTGCACCATGGCCCCGTTGCACGCAGTCCTGACTGGCGATCTGATCCACTCGCAGCGCAGCAGTGCGGCGCAAGTGGATGACACCATGGCGCTGATCGAGGCGGCGGCGCGCCGCATCGTGCCCGCCGCCCGCTTCCACCGCTATCGCGGCGATGGCTGGCAAGTGCATCTTGGCCCCGCGCGGGACGGATTGCGGACCATGGTTCACATCGCCGCACAGCTTGGCCGCGACGAAGGTCTGGCAAGCCGCATCGCCCTTGGTCTTGGCGACGCCTTCGGGCTTGACCGGCAAAGCCTTGCCAGCGCTGGCGGGGGCGCCTTCGTCGCCTCGGGCCGGGCGCTTGACGCGATGACGGCGGGCCATCGGCTGGCGCTGGCGGGGGCGGGGGTCGATCCGCTGCATCAGGCGTTGGTGGCCTATATCGATGCGCAGGCGCAGGGCTGGTCGCCCGCGCAGGCCGAAGCGGTCGCGCTTGCCCTTGCCGCGGACCCCGGAACGCCGCATCTGGCCTTGGCGGCCGAGCTTGCGATTTCGCGCCAGGCCTTTGCCGCGCGCCTTTCTGCCGCGGGTTATGAGCTGGTGATCGAGGCGCTTGCGGCCTTTTCCCTGCGGTTTGCCGACGGGGCCACAGATGGTTGAGACGCTGGCCCTGTTGCTGGTCGCCCATGTGATGGCGGATTTCGTGCTGCAACCGGGGCGGATGGCTCAGGCCAAGGCGGCGGGGCATCCGGGCTGGATGCTGGGGCATGGCGCGGTGGTCGGGCTGGTGGCCGCAGGTTTTCTTGGGGTGCAGGACACACAAGGCGCGCTGGTGCTGGCGGGGCTGACGCTGGCCCATCTGGGCATCGATGTGGCAAAGGTCGCACTGGCGCGTCACGGCTCGGCCATCGCCGGGTTTCTGGCCGATCAGGCGGCGCATCTGGCAAGCCTTGTGCTGGTGGCGACGCTGTTTCCCGGGCTGTGGGGGGCAGGGCTTTGGGCCGGGATCGCCCCGCCGTGGTGGCCGGGCCTTGCGGTGGTGATCGCGGGGGCGGTGCTGGCGGTGCGGGCGGGGGGCTTTGCCCTGGCGCTGCTGATGCGGCCCTTCGGCGAGGTCGGGCTGGTGGGCCTGCCCGGCGGCGGGCGGCTGATCGGGATGCTGGAGCGCGGGATCATCTTCATGCTGATCCTGGCGGGGGAGCCGGGGGGCATCGGCTTTCTGATCGCCGCGAAATCGGTGCTGCGCTTTGGCGCGGTGCGCGAGGAGGCGCGGCTGTCGGAATATGTGATCATCGGCACGCTTGCGTCTTTCGCCTGGGCGATGGGGGTGGCCACGGCAACGGTGATGTTGCTTTCTGCGCTGCCGCCGCTTGGAATTCCCGACCTTTCGCCTTAGATTGGGATTGAACGACAGGAGACCCGCTATGTTTGGCATTCCCGGCAAGGCCGCCGTCACCCTGACCCCGATGGCCGCGAAACAGATCGCCCGGCTGATGGAAAAGGATGGCCGTCAGGGCCTGCGCATCGGCGTCAAGAAGGGCGGCTGCGCGGGGATGGAATACACGATGGATTATGTGTCCGAGGTGAACCCGCTGGACGAGGTGGTGGAACAGGACGGCGCCCGCGTGATGATCGCGCCGATGGCGCAGATGTTCCTGATCGGGACCGAGATCGATTATGAGGTCGATCTGCTGCACGCCGGGTTCAAGTTCCGCAATCCCAACGTGGCCGAGGCCTGTGGCTGCGGCGAATCGATCAAGTTCAAGGACCAGCCCGCCGTTTGACCGCCCTGAGGGGCAGCCTTCGCCGCACGAGGTTGAGCGGCTGCGCCGCGCTGTTGTTTCTCGCCTCTGGCGTGCCGCCAACCGGCTCGGGCTGCCTCGGGCGCGCGCCTTTCGCACAGGGGCGGGTGTTGCGTTTTGCATCAGCGATGCAAGGCGCCGATCGCGGCGCATCCTGCGGGCGCGATTGACCGCGGCGTCAGGATTGGCCAAAGCTGCGGCATGTCACAGCTTTTTTCCGCGCGGCTGACCCGCGCCCCGCATGTGTTTGACCGATCGGCCGCCGCGGATACGGCTGCGGCGTTTTCTGACCTTGGGCCGGAGCTTGCGGGGCTGCTTTCGGCGGTGGCCGGGTGCAGCCCTTATCTCAAGGGGGGAATGACGCGCGAGGCCGAGTGGCTGCGTGCGGCGGTGACTGCGGTGCCCGAAGCGGTGCTGGAGCAGGAACTGGCGCAGCTTGAGGCCCTGACGCTGGACGATCTGGGGCCGGGGTTGCGCCGGGCCAAGCGGCGCGTCGCACTTTTGACCGCGCTGTGCGATCTGGGCGGGGTCTGGCCGCTGGAGACGGTGACAGGGGCCTTGACGCGCCTCGCCGACCGGGCGGTCCATCTGTCGATGCAGCGGCTGGTCGCCGATGAGATCCGCCGTGGCAAGGTGCCGGGGGCAACGCCCGAAGATGCCGAGACCGCCGCCGGGATGGTAAGCCTTGCCATGGGCAAGATGGGGGCGGGGGAGTTGAACTATTCCTCTGACATCGACCTGATCTGCCTGTTCGACGAGACGCGCTATCCCGGCGCCGAGCACGAGGCGCGGGCGGCCTTTATTCGCGTCACCCGCAAGATGACGGCGCTTTTGTCGGATCTGACGGGCGAGGGCTATGTGTTTCGCACCGATCTGCGGCTGCGCCCGGATGCCTCGGTCACGCCGGTGTGCCTGTCGATGGCGGCGGCGGAGTCCTATTACGAAAGCGTGGGCCGCACCTGGGAGCGGGCGGCCTATATCAAGGCGCGGCCCTGCGGTGGCGATCTGGCGGCAGGGGAGCGGTTCCTGAAGGCGCTGACCCCGTTCGTCTGGCGCAAGCATCTGGATTTCGCCGCCATCCAAGATGCCCATGACATGCGCCTGCGCATCCGCGAGCATCGCGGGCTGAACGGGCGGGTGGTGGTCGAAGGCCACAACATGAAGCTGGGCCAGGGCGGCATCCGCGAGATCGAGTTTTTCACCCAGACCCGGCAGCTGATTGCCGGGGGGCGCGACCCCGACTTGCGCGACCCGACCACCGTGGGCGGTCTGGCGGTTCTGGCGCAAAAGGGCTGGATCCCGCCCGAAGTGGCCGATGACCTGACACGGCTTTACCGCGCGCATCGCGAAGTGGAACACCGGCTTCAGATGGTGGGCGATGCCCAGACCCATACGCTGCCCGTGACGGCTGAAGGGATTGCCCGCATCGCGGCCTTTTGCGGCGAGACGGAGGCGGCGTTTCGCGCCGGTCTGTTGCAGCGCCTTGCTGCGGTGGACAGCCTGACCGAGGGCTTCTTTGCCCCGGCAGAGGCCGAGGCGGGGCCAGAGCTTTCAGAGGCGGCGCGCGCCATCGTGGCGGGCTGGCAGCAGTATCCGGCGCTGCGCTCGGAGCGGGCGCAAGGGATCTTTCGCAGGCTGCGCCCGCAGCTTTTGCGCCAGTTGCACCGCGCGGCCAACCCGGATGAGGCGCTCAAGGCGCTGGACGGGTTTCTGGCGGGCCTGCCCGCAGGGGTGCAGATCTTCAGCCTGTTCGAGGCGAACCCGACGCTGATCGAGCTGATCGTCGATATTGCCGGCACCTCGCCACGGCTGGCGCGGCATCTGGCGCGCAATGCCGGGGTGCTTGATGCGGTGATCGGGGGCAGTTTCTGGTCGGCCTGGCCGGGGCGGGCGGTGTTGACCGGCGATCTTGCCCGGGTGCTTGCCTCTGTGCCCGATTACGAAAAGAAGCTGGATGCCGCGCGGCGCTGGATGAAGGAATGGCACTTCCGGGTGGGCGTGCATCATTTGCGCGGGCTGATCGACGGGTTCGAGGCGGGCAAATCCTATGCCGATCTGGCCGATGCCGTGATCCTCGCGCTGTGGCCGGTGGTCTGTGATGAATTCGCGCGCAAGCACGGGCCGATGCCGGGGCGCGGCGCGGTGCTGATCGGCATGGGGTCGCTGGGGGCGCAGCGGCTCAATGCCGGGTCGGACCTCGATCTCATCATGATCTATGACGCGGCGGGGGTCGAGGACTCGGCCGGGCCAAAGCCATTGGCCGCCCGGCCCTATTACGCGCGGTTGACGCAGGCCATGGTGACGGCGCTGACCGCACAAATGCCCGAGGGGCGGCTTTATGAGGTGGACATGCGGCTGCGTCCTTCGGGGCGGCAAGGGCCGGTGGCGACCAGCCTGCACAGTTTCACCAGCTATCAGGAGGGTGAGGCCTGGACCTGGGAGCATCTGGCGCTGACCCGGGCGCGGGTCGTGGCGGGCGATCCGGGGCTGGCCGATGAGATCGAGACGTTCCGACGCGATCTGGTGCAGCGCAAGGGCAAGGGCGCATTGGTGCGCGCCGACGTGGCCGACATGCGGCGCCGTCTGCAAGAGGCCAAGCCCGCCAAAGGCAGTTGGGAGGCCAAGAACGGCCCCGGGCGCTTGATGGATGTGGAACTTTGCGCCCAGATGCTGGCGCTGCTGGCGGGCAGCCCCGCGCGCGCGGTCGAGCGTCAGATTGCGGCGGGGGCGGCGGTCGGGGTGTCGCTGGCGGATCAGACGGCGCTGGCGGATGGCTACAGGCTTTTGTGGCGGCTGCAATGTGGCGCGCGGCTTTTGACCGAAGGGCCGTTGGCGATGGACGATCTGGGCCTTGGCGGGCGGGCCTTCTTGCTGCGCGAGACGGGGGAGACCGATGCCGAGGCGTTGACCGCACGGCTGGAGGCGGTGACGGCGCGCATCGAGGCGGTGATCGCGGCCGTGCTGGACGCCGCGGCCTAGCGGGCGGGAGCGGGGATGGGGAGGCGGATGATGCGGCTGGATGAGGCGGACCCGAAAGGGCTGGTGCGGGAAAGCTACCTGATCGAGGGCATCTCGGCGGCCGAGTGTCGGTCGATCTTTATCGACTGGGCGCTCAGCCTCAAGCCCGGGGTCGAAAGCGCCGAGGCGCTGCGCGTCGTGCTGGCCGAATATGCCGCTGCGGCGCCAGACCACCCGATGAGCCGGGTGCTGGCCGAGGCGCTGACCCCGCCAGATCCGCCGCGCCGCAGGGGCGGGCGCGCGGCGCGCATCGGATCGTGACATCGGGCGGGCGGCGCCTTGCCAAGGACGCGCGGCCCCAAGGGCTCTGCCCTTGATCGGTCGGGCCGGGCGCGGCAGTCTTTGACAGGCCGCGCAGCTGGCGGCCTTTGGCCTGACAGATGACAAGATGGGAGAGGAAGGGGATGGCAAGGATCGCGTTTGCCAGTCTGACCATGGCGCTGTTTCTGGCGCTGCCTTTGGCCGCGCAGGACAGGATGCTGGCCTTCGAGCCCTATGCCGGCTCTGAAGAACGGGAAAGCGACCGCGTTTTCGAAAGTTTCGGACGCACCGAGCGCATCGTGGGCTTTGCCGATGGCAAGGTGCTGGCCGAACCGTTCGAGGGGCGCATTCTGTTGCAGCGCTTTCGCAACCCGCCAGACCGGTCGGCGGCCGAGATTGTCGCCAACTATCGCGCGGCCTTCGAGGCGCGCGGGCTGCAACTCGACTGGGCCTGTTCGTCGCGCCCCGCCTGCGGCAACACCGCCGACGGGGGCTGGAACCGGCGCAGCGGGATCAACCTTGGCGTCGGGCGCGAGGTCGAATATTTCACCGGGCAGATGCCGCATGACGGCGGGACGGCCTTTGTGTCGGTCGCGGTCGAAGGGGCCAACCATTATGTGCAGATCCTGCAACCCGCTGAGATGGACAGCGGGCAGGTGCAGGTGCTTGATGCGGCGGCGATGGGCAATCTGCTGGACAGTCAGGGCAAGCTGACGGTCGAGAACATCTATTTCGACTTCGGCAAGGCCGATCTTCTGCCGGAGTCCGAGGCCGCGCTGGTGCAGATCGCGCGGCTGCTGGCCGATCGCGCCGGGATTGGCCTTTATGTCGTGGGTCACACCGACAGCATCGGCGGGTTCGAGGCCAACCTTGCCCTGTCGCGCGCCCGGGCCGAGGCGGTGGTGCGCGCGCTCGAACAGGGGCATGGCGTGGCGGCCGGACGGGCGGTGCCTGCCGGGGTCGGCCCGCTTGCCCCGGTGGCGAGCAACGCAACCGATGCCGGGCGCGCCCTGAACCGGCGGGTCGAGATCGTGCTGCGCTAGGCCCTTTGGGGCGGGCTGGCGCGGGACGGGCGAAAGAAACAGCCGCCGCCCCGCATGCCTGCGGAACCCGACCGCCCGCGCCGCGTTTGCCCAAGCCCTGAGGAGTGCTTGCACACGTGACCCAACCGCAAATCCTGTTGTTCGCCGTTTTCGCCGCCATTGTCGTGCTTATGATCTGGGGCAAGATCCGACATGACATCGTGGCCTTCGGCGGGCTGATTGCCGCGGCGCTTCTGGGTCTGGTGCCGATGGACGAGGCGTTTTCCGGCTTTGCCCATCCGGCGGTGGTGACGGTGGCGCTTGTGCTGGTCGTCTCGGCCGGATTGATCCGCACCGGCGCCATCCATGTTCTGGCGCGGGTGCTGTCGAACCCCGATCTGCCGGTGTCGCTGCATGTGCTGCGGCTGGGCGCGGTGGGGGCCTTGCTGTCGGCGGTGATGAACAACGTGACCGCGCTGGCCCTGCTGATGCCGGTTGACGTGGCCACCGCGCGCAAGGCGGGGCGGGCGGCGGGGCTGACGCTGATGGCCTTGGCCTTTGCCACGATTCTGGGCGGCATGGTGACGCTGATCGGGACGCCGCCCAACCTGATCGTGTCGGGGTTTCGTCAGCAGGCGACGGGTGCGCCCTTCGGCTTTTTCGACTTTGCCTATGTCGGGGGCATCGTCGCGCTTGCGGGACTGGTCTTCATCGCCTTTGTCGGCTGGCGTCTGGTGCCGCAACGCGATGCGGGCCAAGCCGTCGCCGATGCCGAAACCCGCATGCGCGATTATGTGGCCGAGCTGGTGATCCCCGAGGGGTCCAAGACCATTGGCAAGACCAAGGCCGAGGTGCAGGCGCGCTGCGAGGCGCTGGGCGCCGCGCTGGTCGCCGTCAAGCGCCGGGGGCGCCGGGTCTATGGCGCGCCGGGCGGCATCGTTCTGGAACTGGGCGATATTCTGCTGGTGGAGGCAAGCCCGACGCTGCTTGAGGAAGCGCGGGTCGAATTGCAGCTGTCCTTTCCCGACGGGCTGGCCGCCGATGCGCCGCGGATCGCGCTGGCCGGTGAGGCGATGGTGGAATTCGTGGTGACGGATGCGTCGCGCATCGTGGGGCGCACGGCGCGGCAGGCGCGGCTGGCGGTGGATCACGACTCGGTCCTGCTTGGCATTCTGCGGCGCGACCAGACCTTGCGCGACAATCTGCGCGACACGCGCATTCTGGCGGGTGACATCCTTTTGGTGCTGATCCCCGAGACGGCAGAAGACAGCATCGCCGAGGCGCTGCGCCTTTTGCCGCTGAACCGGCGCGAGACGGTGACGATGGAAAAGCGCGCGGTGCTGGCGGTGGCGCTGTTCGCCGCGGCGATCGCGGCGGTCAGCCTTGGGCTGGTCACGATGCCGGTGGCGCTGGGCGTGGTGGTGGTGGGCTATGTGCTGACCCGCGTGCTGGGGGTCGAGGATCTGTATGACCACATCGACTGGCCCGTGATCGTGCTGCTGGCGGCACTGATCCCGCTTGGCACCGCGATGGATACGACCGGGGCTTCGGCGCTTGTGGCGCAGGGGCTGGCCGATCTGACGGCCGGGATGCCGCCCTGGGTCGGGCTGCTTGTGCTGATCGTGGCGACGATGTTCATTTCGGATGTGTTGAACAACAACGCGACGGCGATCCTCGCCGCCCCGGTCGGCATCCGTCTGGCCGAGGCGACCGGCACCAATCCCGACGCCTATCTGATGGGGGTCGCGGTGGCCGCGTCCTGCGCCTTTCTGACCCCGATCGGGCATCAGAACAACACCATCGTGATGGGGCCTGGGGCGTATCGCTTTTCCGACTATTGGCGGATGGGCCTGCCGCTGGAGGCCATCGTGGTCGCGGTGGCGATGCCGGCGCTTTTGCTGATCTGGCCGCTGTGACGCGGATTTTTCGCCCCTGCGCGATGGTTCGCATGCAACCAAAGCGGGCGCCCGCGCGTTGATCCGGCAACAGGCTGACCCTAGCCTGATCGATGCGCCCGTTGCGTGGCCAACCTTTCCGGAGAGTGCCGATATGGCTGACCCTGTCCTTGATGAAGGCGCTTTGGCGCTGACCGATCCGCCAGTTGCCATCCTGCTTGCGGGCGGGCGCGGATCGCGCCTGTTCGAATTGACCGACCGCACCTGCAAACCGGCGCTGCCCTTTGTGCGGCGGCGCAGGATCGTGGATTTCACCATGGAAAACATCGCCCGTGCCGGATTGCGCAAGGTGATCGTGGCCAGCCAGTTCCGCGCCGAACCGCTGGAGACGCATCTGCACTCGGCCTGGGGCCGGCGCTTTGGCAGCGCGGGTCTGGCGTTCCGGCGCGGCTCTGATCTGGCCGGTGCGGCGCTGCGCTATGGCGGCACGGCGGATGCGGTCTGGAAGAACGCGGCCGAGATCGACGCCTTGAGCGCGCGTGAGGTGATGATCCTGTCCGCCGACCATGTCTATGAGATGGACTATGGCCCGATGATCGCCGCCCATCGGGCGTCGGGTGCCAAGATCACCGTCGCCGCCACGGTGGTGAACCGCTATGACGCGCGCGGCTTTGGCGTGATCGGTGCGGCCCCGGGGGGGCAGATCACCGATTTCACCGAAAAGCCGGATGTGCCCCGGACCCTGCCCGGCGACCCCGACCATGCGTTGGCCAGCATGGGGATTTATCTGTGCGACTGGGTCTGGCTGCGGCGGATGCTCGCTCAGGACGCGCTGTCTGACCGATCAAGCCATGATTTCGGCCATGATATCCTGCCGCTTGCCGTGCAGCAGGGCGTGGCCTTTGCCTATGCCTGGGACAGCCATCGCGGCGGGGCTGCGTTCTGGCGCGATGTCGGCACGCTTGATGCCCTGCGCGAAACCTGGTTGCAGTTTGAAGCCGGGCCTGCGCCATGCGGCTTGCCCGCGCCCGATCTGGATCAGGTGGTGGTGCCGGTGTCACGCTTTGGCATGTCCACCACCGTCAGCGGCCTGCGGCTGTTTGCGCCGCTGCACAGCCGCCCGGGCCAGCCCGGTTGGGGGGTGATGGAGGATTCGGTGCTGATGGAGGGGGCGAGGCTGTCGCCGGGCTGTCGCTTGACGCGGGCGATCATCGCGCCGGGCGTCACCTTGCCGGAGGGTCTGGTGGTGGGCGAAGACCCCGCCGAGGACCGGCGTTGGTTCCGGGTCACACCCGGCGGCACCACCTTGGTGACGACGCAGATGCTCTCGCGGCGCGCGGCGCGGATGCCGCGCGGGCAGCGCGGGATTGGACGGGGATTGTTTCAGATGGCGGTGTCGTGATGTTGAAAGCTGTGGATCATGCGGTGCGCTTTGACCGCGACGGGGCGCGTCCTTCGGTTCTTGGGGCCGAATATGACGGCGAGGGCGTGAATTTCGCGCTGTTCTCGGATCATGCCGAGCGGGTGGAACTCTGTCTTTACGCCGAGGATGGCAAGACGCAGACCGCCGCGCTTGACCTGCCCGAGATGGAGGGTGGCGTTTGGCATGGCTATCTGCCGGGGGTCGCACCCGGGCAGGCCTATGGCTACCGTGTCCACGGCCCCTATGCGCCCGAGGCGGGGCACAGGTTCAACCCGGCCAAGCTGCTCTTGGACCCCTATGCCCGGCAGTTGACCGGGGCGATAGAGTGGGATGACGCGCTGTTTGGCTATACGGTCGGTCAGGATGACACCGTCAGGGATGACCGCGATTCCGCGCCCTTCATGCCAAAGGCGCTGGTCGTGGACCCGGCCTATGACTGGTCGGCCGACCGGGCCTTGGCGCATCCATGGGAAAAGACCGTGATCTATGAGGCGCATGTGAAGGGGTTGACCATGCGCCATGACGGCGTGGTCAAGGCCGACCGCGGCACCTTCGCCGGTCTGGCCGCCCCGGCGGTCATTGACCATCTGAAGGCAATCGGTGTGACGGCCATCGAGCTTTTGCCGGTTCAGAGCTTCGTGCAGGACCGGCATCTGCTGGAAAAGGGGCTGTCGAATTACTGGGGCTACAACACCCTGTCCTTCTTTGCGCCGCAGGCGCCCTATCTGAAAACCGGGCAGCTTTCGGAAATCAAGGATGCGATCCGCCGCTTTCACGATGCCGGGATCGAGGTGCTGCTGGACGTGGTTTACAACCACACCGCCGAGGGCAACGAGATGGGGCCGACCCTGTCGTTCCGCGGGATCGACAATGCCTCGTATTACCTTTTGTCGCCGGACAATCCGCGCCACAGCTTTGACACCACGGGCTGCGGCAATACGCTGAACGTGGCGCACCCCTTTGTGCTGCGCATGATCTTGGACAGCCTGCGCTATTGGGTGCAGGTCATGCATGTGGACGGGTTCCGGTTCGACCTTGCCTCCACCCTTGGGCGCGAAAGCGCGGGATTTGAACGCGAAGGCGCGTTCTTTGCCGCGATCCGGCAAGACCCGGTGCTGAGCCAGGTCAAGCTGATTGCCGAACCATGGGACATTGGCGAGGGCGGCTATCAGGTGGGCGGCTTTCCCTGGCCGTTCCGCGAATGGAATGACAAGGCGCGTGACGATCTGCGCAGCTTCTGGCGCCGCGATCCGGGCAAGCGCGGGCGACTGGCCCAGCGGCTGCTCGGCTCACCCACGCAATTCCACCATTCCCGGCGGCCTGCGACCAGCTCGGTCAATTTTCTGGCGGCCCATGACGGGTTCACGCTGTGGGACACCCTGTCCTACAGCGACAAGCACAACGAGGCGAATGGCGAGAACAGCGCCGATGGCCATGACAACAATCTGTCCGACAACATGGGCGCCGAGGGGCCGACCGAAGATGGCAATATCCTTTATGGCCGGATGCGGCGGGCCAAGGCGATGCTGGCCAGCCTGCTGATGTCGCAAGGGGTGCCAATGATCCTGGCCGGGGACGAGATCGGCAATTCGCAGCAGGGCAACAACAACGCCTATTGTCAGGACAACGACTTGTCGTGGATCGACTGGCCGGGGGCAAAGGCCGAATTGGTGCAGGCGGTGGCGGCGATGACGGCGCTGCGCGCTGAATTGCGTCTAAGCCAGCCGCGCTTTGCCTTGGGCGCAGGCCATGGCGACGGGCATGCCGATGAGGCGATCTGGTGGCACGGCGAGGGGCGCGAGATGACCGAGGCCGATTGGGGCCATGAGGGGCCGCTGGGGTTGTGGCTGCGCCGCCCGGACCGGGGCGATGTGCTGATCGTGCTGAACGCGGGCGATGACGCGCCCTTTGCCCTGCCCGAGGGGGCATGGGCGTGGCGTCTGAACTCCTCTGCCGGGGAGGTGACGGCCAGCGGCGCGTGCGAGCCGCAGATCACCGCGCCGGGGCAGGCGGTTCTGGTGCTGGTCGAGGCGTGATCCCGCGCGGCGCCGATGCGGATTCTCAGACGGATTCTGGCGCCGCAGCCGGGAACCAACAGGCCGGATGGGGTGTTGTCTTGGCAGAGGTTGCGCAAAGCGACCGTCCCCCAATCCGGCCGTCAGGGGAACGCCCCGGGCCGCCCAGCGAAAGGAAGCAAAGCCATGCTGACGCCCACCACCGCCGCGATGATGATGACCCCGGCCGATGCCGAGGGCGAGGCACCCTATGCCGCACCCGATGCGGCCGAGGCGCTGCGCACCCTTCAGACCCGCACCGCCGATGCCTTGGCAGGCTATGTCAAGATGGTGGAAAAGGCCGAGCCGGAGTTTCGCCCGGTGGCAGAGCGGTTTCGCGCGATCCATGACCGCCACAATGCCGCGCTGTCGGCCATGCTGATCCGTCACGGGGTTGAGCCGGATGCGGATGGCAGTTTCATGGGCACGGTGAACAAGGCCGTCGTCTCGATGCGCGCCCTGTTTGACGAGATTGACGAGGATGTGATGGACAGCATCCGCGACGGTGAAAATCACGTCCTGACCGCTTTTGACGACGCGATCACTGCCACCGGCATGCCGCCGGCCGATGTGACCGAGCTGCGCGACATGCGTGACGAGCTGACGGTGCTGTTGCAAGACACCCGGCATCTGGACTGACCCAAGCCGTGAACGCCGCATTGGCCGGGGGGCAGAGATGCCCTCCGGCCTTGTCATATGCGGGGGTCGTATGCGGGGGGCGGGTGCGATTTTTGGCACCCGTCGGAACCGCCGCACGATGGTTTGCGTTGATGCTGGCGCCGCTGGGGCGCGGGCGAGAAGGGGTCAGCCATGTTGTCCGTTGCCATTGTGGGAACCGGCCCGACCGGGCTTTATACCTTTGCCGCCGTGACCCGTCGTCTGGCCCCGTGCCGGATCACGCTCTATGAAAAGGGCGACACCATCGGCGTGGGCACGCCCTATTCGCTTGACACCGCGACCAAGGCGATGCTGGCCAATATCGCAAGCATCGAGATCCCGCCCTTGCAGATCGGCTATCTGGACTGGATGCAGGCGCAGGGCGACGAGGTTCTGCACCGCTTCGGGCTGGAGCGCGCCGATCTGGACGAGCGCCTGTTCACGCCGCGCCTGATGCTGGGCGCCTATTTTCACCAGCAGTTTCATGCCCTGATCGCGGCGGCACGCGCGGCCGGGCACGAGGTTGCGGTCCATACCGGGACGGAAGTCAGCGACATTGTCGCCACGGAAGCTGGCTTGCGCGTCGTTGCCGGCGATAGCGCCGTGTTTGACCGGGTGATCCTCGCCTCGGGGCACAGTTTTGACGATGATGCCCAGAACGGGCGCTATTTCCCGAACCCGTGGTCGGGGCTGATCCAGACCGATATTCCGGCGGTGCGGGTGGGGGTGCTTGGCACCTCGCTGAGTGCGATTGACGCGGCCATGGCGGTGGCGACGCAGCACGGGCGGTTTGTGGCGGGCAAGGGCGATGATCTGCGTTATGAAAGGGCGCAAACGGGGCTGCACATCACGCTGATGTCGCGCAGCGGCGTCTTGCCCGAGGCTGATTTCTATTGCCCCATCCCCTATGCCCCGCTTGAGGTGATGACCGAAGCCGCCCTTGCGTCCGCCCTTGCGGCGCCTGCGCCGCTGGATGCGGTGTTCGATCTGTTCCGGGCCGAGATTGCGCTGGCGGATCCGCCTTACGCGGCTAAGATCGGGCTTGATCATTTGACAGCGGATACGTTTTCGGACGCTTATTTCGCTGACCGTCTGGCGCGTGATCCGTTCCGTTGGGCGCGGGAAAATCTGGCCGAGGTGGAGGCAAACAAGCGCGCCCGGGTCACTGTTGGCTGGCGCTATGCGATCTTGCGGATGCATGAGCGGGTGGAGGCGGTGCTGGGCGCGCTGCCCGAGGCGGACCGTGCGCGCTTTGATGCGGGGCTGAAACGGGTGTTTATCGACAACTATGCCGCCGTGCCGCCGGAATCGATCCGCCGCCTGCTGGCCCTGCGCGATGCGGGGGTGCTGGGGGTAGAGGCGGTGGGACAGGAGTATGATCTGAACATTGGTCGCAAGGGCACCGAGATCACCGCGGGGGACAAGGCGCTGCGGTTTGACGTTTTCATCGATGCGCGCGGGCAAAAGCCGATGGAGGCGGGCGATCTGCCCTTTGCCAGCCTGCGCCGCGCGGTGGTTGCGGCGGGGCAAGAGGTGCCCGAACTGGACGACGGCTATGTGCTGTGCGATGTGCCGGGCTATGGCGGGCGGCTGGTTCTGGCGGCCTTGCCTTACCTGATGCACGACCGGCCCTT
>JALOSF010000113.1 GCA_025458525.1 Cypionkella sp.
GTCTCGGCCTGGGCAAAGGCAGGCGCTGCGGCGAGGGCCGCGATCACGGCAAAGGGGGCGATACGGGTCATGCACGGGTCTCCGGGTTGGCGGGGCCACCACGGCCCCTGACAGCGGCCAAACTGGGCGCTTTGCTGCATCTGCACAATTGACGGCTTTCGAACAAAACCTGCGCGCAAATGAACACAAGGCCCGCAGCCGCGGCGGCGCCCGGAGCGCCCTTGCATCCGCGGCGCCTTTCTGTATAAGGCCGCATCCTTTCCGCATTTCCCTTCATGGCGATGCCTCTCGTGACCCGGCCGCGGAAAGGCCAAATGCCGCTGGTCTTTGAAGCCGCCCGAGACGAAAAGGACGATACATGCCTTTGTATGAGCATGTCTTTATTGCGCGTCAGGATCTTTCCAACACGCAAGCTGAAGGCCTCGTGGAACATTTCACCGCAGTTCTGTCTGACAATGGCGGCAAGGTCATCGAGTCGGAATACTGGGGCGTCAAGACGATGGCCTACAAGATCAACAAGAACCGCAAGGGCCACTACGCCTTTCTGAAATCGGATGCGCCTTCGGCCGCCGTTCAGGAAATGGAACGCCTGATGCGCCTGCATGACGACGTGATGCGCGTGCTGACCATCAAGGTTGACGCCCATGGCGAAGGCCCGTCGGTGCAGATGCAAAAGCGTGACGAGCGCGAGCGTGGCGATCGTGATGGCGACCGTGGCGGTTTCGGCGGCGAACGTCGTGAGCGTCCGTCCTTTGGCGGCGACCGTCCGGATCGGGGCGGGGATCGTGGCGATCGCGGTGCAGACCGCGGCCCGCGTCGTTGACCTTCAGCCTCAGGAAAGGATTCTGAACCATGGCGAACAAGCCCTTCTTCCGCCGCCGCAAGGTTTGCCCCTTCTCGGGCGACAATGCTCCGGCCATCGACTACAAAGACACGCGCCTGCTGCAACGCTACATCTCCGAGCGTGGCAAGATCGTGCCGTCCCGTATCACCGCCGTCTCGGCCAAGAAGCAGCGCGAACTGGCTCAGGCCATCAAGCGCGCCCGCTTCCTCGCCCTGCTGCCCTATGCCGTGAAATAAGGAGCAGATGACATGCAAGTGATCCTTCTTCAGCGTGTGGCCAAACTTGGCCAGATGGGCGAGGTCGTGACCGTCAAGGACGGCTACGCCCGCAACTACCTGCTGCCGCAGGGCAAGGCGCTGCGCGCCAATGATGGCAACATCAAATCCTTCGAGGCCAAGAAGGCCCAGCTGGAAGCGCAGAACCTTGAAACCAAGAAAGAAGCCGAAGCCGTGGCCGCCAAACTCGATGGCCAGACCTTCGTCATCATCCGGTCGGCCTCTGATTCGGGCGCGCTTTATGGCTCTGTCACCACCCGTGACGCCGCCGAAGTCGCAACCGAAGGCGGCTTCACCGTGGGCCGTGGTCAGGTCGTGCTGGACAAGCCGATCAAGGACCTCGGGATCCATTCGGTGTCCGTCGTGCTGCACCCCGAGGTCAGCGTGCGCATCAACCTGAACGTCGCGCGTTCGCCAGAGGAGGCAGAGCTGCAAGCCTCGGGCAAGTCGATCCAGGAACTGGCCGCCGAAGCCGAAGCTGCCGCCGATTTCGAGATCGCCGAACTGTTCGACGATCTGGGTGGCGCGGCCCAGGAAGACTAAGTCGCGCTTCACGCCCGACATCAGGCCGCGCAGATATATGTCTGCGCGGCCTTTTTCATGCCCAACCTGCGCCTGAATTCTTGGTCAAGCTCACGCGACACGTTCAAGGATTGGCGTCATGCGGTTGATCATTTTTGTCTTGATGGTGAGTTTTGGCGGCTATGCCTTTGTGCAGAACACCAAACAGGGCCGCGCTCTTGCACAGGTCGGCGCCGGACACTTCGCCACCGTGCCCGATCTTGGCAAAGACCTCGTGGCCGCCGCGCAATCGCTGCTGGATCAGATGATGGGCAAGCCCGCCCAGATGGGCAGCACCTTTCGCTCGGCCAAGGCGCAGCCCGTGGTCAGCACCCGCCCGCAGATCACCACGAAATCCGATGTCGCGATTGCGCTTGAACTCGCCGAACAGCCCAATTGGGATGCGATAGACGCCAAGCTGCAAAAGCAGATCGACGGGAATCTTGGCGCGCAAATCGGCATGGCATTGTCCGACCCAGGGCAGCGCAGCGCCGCAGGCGGTGCCCGTTTCGTCAAACCACAGCCCGCCGAGTAGCGCAGCGCCATCGCCCCCTGCACGGCTTTATCTCAGGATATCAATAGTCTGAGAGGCAAAGCTCGCGCGATATGCGGCGCCGGTTCACGACTTTGGCAAGTTTCCGCCACCCCGTTTCACGGCATCTTTCAATGATTGAAACATGCTTTACAAAGCGTGGAAACGATCTTGGGGACGGATCATCTTGACAGTTTCTTTGCCGACACGCGGCCTTGCCCGCACCTTGCGCCTTGCCGCCGTGTGCGCCAGTTTTGCCCTGCTTGCCGCCTGCGGTGATACCGTCACGAAATCGAGCATGAACGCCCCGGTGCCGTCCAGCGCGCTCAACCTTGCGCTGCACAGCAAGGCCATCGCCGAGGTCAAGCAAAAGCAGGCCCGTGGCCAGCGCGTCTGGTGTGTGCCCTTCGCCCGCACCGCCTCGGGCGTCGATCTGCGCGGCAATGCCGGCACCTGGTGGAAGGCGGCCCAAGGCATCTATGACCGCGGACAGGCGCCCGAGGTCGGCTCTGTCATGGTCTTTGCCCCGCATTCCAGCAGCCGCCTTGGCCATGTCGCGGTGGTGTCCGAGATCGTCTCGGATCGCAAGATCCTGATCGACCATGCCAATTGGCACCGCAACAAGATTTCGCTGAAAATGCCGGTGATCGATGTGTCGCCAAACAACGACTGGTCGCGCGTGGAGGTTGAGGGCACCCCCGGCGTGATGGGCCACCCCCGCCCGGTGCATGGCTTTGTCTATCCCCGCCGGCTGGACGGGGCCAGCGAAAGCTGATCTGGGGGCCGGTCGTCAGGCCGCCCGCCCCAGATCGCCAAACCGCGCCTGCACGCGCGCCGCATGACCGGCAAGCGCGGGAACTCCGGCCCATTGGCGCAAGACCTCTGCCCACGGCAGCGCAACGAACACAACCTCGTCCCCTGCCACCCGCGCCGCGAACTGTGCAATCTCTTGCCGGTGCAAGGCCTTGCGCGCCGGATCGACGGGCTTGCCCGATGCCCAGACCGCGGGTTCGGCATAAAGGTAAACCAGCACCGCGCCCAAGGCCCTCTTGTGCGCCCGCGTGCGCAAGCCATAGGCGTGCTTGATCAACTGTGCCGCGTCCAAGGCTGCAAACCCGACCTCTCCCGCGATCAGATCATGCGCCAGCGCGGTATAGCGCGCCATGTTCGGCCCCCAGACCGGACGGTCGTAAACCTCGGAAAAGCCTGTCTGCTTGGCCGGACGGAATGGCTCATACCGCTTGCTTTCGATCCCGACCAGCGTGGTATGGGTGACAAGCCCCACATCCAGCCACGGATGCCGCCCGCCCGACCAGGGAAAGCGCATTTCGACCTCCAGATCCACGGTTTCGACCACCCCGGCCGGCACCCCCGGCAAGGGCGGCAAAAGCGCGGGGCGGTCCAGAAACCAGCCAAAGGCATTGGCGACCAAGGCGGCCGATGACTCGGGGCTGTCGAGCTTTCCCGAACGCAACTCATTGCCCGGCGCCCGGCTCAGCGCCGCGATAATCCGCTCCTGCGGCAGGTCAGGCAGAAACTCCGGCATCACAGCCCTCCAAGTGAAAAGGGCCGCACCTTGCGGCACGGCCCCGATGTTTCGCGAAAAAAGCTGCGATCAAAGTTCGTCGAGCGCGTCGATCGCCTTTTGCAGCGCGTCCTTGTCAACTTCCTTTTCGGTCACCTTGGCCTGGGCCACGATGTGATCGACCACCTTGTCCTCGAACAGCGGCGCGCGCAGTTGCTGTTGCATCTGCGGGTTCTTCTGAACGAATTCAAAGAACTGACGCTCCTGCCCCGGATACTGGCGTGCGGCGTTCAACACGGCTTGGGTCATTTCGGCATCCGAAACGGTGACTTCGGCCTTGCGCCCGATCTCGGCCAGCAAAAGGCCCAGACGCACGCGGCGCTCGGCCAGGGCCTTGTGCTCGGCGGTCGGCTCGATGGCGCCGTGGTTGTGGCCATGCTCCTCGGGGTGCTCCTCGTGCCACAGCTGATGCGCGATCTGGTTGGCTTCAGCCTCGACCAGGGCCACCGGCAGGTCGAACTTCACCATCCCGTCCAGTTGATCCAGCAGCGCGCGCTTCAGGATCGCACGGCTTGCCCCCTTGTATTCCACGCCCAGCCGGTCGGCGATCTGCGCCTTCAGACCAGCCAGATCTTCGGCGCCATATTTCTTGGCCAGCTCGTCGTCGATCTCGGCGGCCTTGGGTTCTTTGACGGCCTTGACGGTGCATTCGAACACCGCAGCCTTGCCCGCCAGATTGGCCGCACCGTAGTTTTCCGGGAAGGTCACTTCGACCTTCACCTCGTCGCCGACCTTGGCGCCGACCAGCTGGGCCTCGAAGCCCGGAATGAAGGAGTTGGAGCCAAGCACCAGCGGGTAATCTTCCGCCGAGCCGCCCTCGAAATACTCGCCATCGACCGAGCCCTTGAAGTCGATCGTGATCTGATCGCCATCCTTGGCCTTGGAGCCTTTCTTGCGGTCGTCGAACGACTGCGCGGTGGCGGCAAGATTCTTCAGCGCTTCTTCGATCGAGGCGTCATCCGCCTTCACCACCAGACGCTCCAGCGTGATCTTGGACGCATCCAGCTCCGGGATCGGCGGCAGGCAGTCATAGGTCATCTCGACCACGACATCCTGGCCTTCGGACCAGCTGTCGCCGCCCTGCATCTTGACTTCGGGCTGCAAGGCCGGGCGGTCGCCGGTCGCCTCGAAATGGCCCTTCATCGCGCCGTCGATGGCATCCTGCATCGCATCGCCCAGCAGGCGCTGACCAAACTGCTTGCGCAGGATCGCCATCGGGACCTTGCCCTTGCGAAAGCCCTTCATCTCGATCTCGGGCTGCGCCTCGACCAGCTTTTCCTGAACCTTGGCTTCCAGTTCGGCGGCGGTCACGGTGATTGTATAGCCGCGCTTCAGCCCTTCGTTCAGGGTCTCGGTGACTTGCATGTTTTCCCCATATCGGTTGGGCCGCCGGACCCGGCGGCAGTCAAAACTTTCCCGCATCCCTTAGTAATCCAAGCGCGCGCATGCAAGCAGGAAAGCCGGTTTCCCGCCCGAATCTTCGGCAAGACGGGGAAAATCCGCCCGCCGCGCGCAGAAGGAAAAGATGTGGTGCGGGTGGAGGGACTTGAACCCCCACGCCTTGCGGCGCCAGAACCTAAATCTGGTGCGTCTGCCTATTTCGCCACACCCGCATGCGCGCCCTTCTAGCAAAGCTGCCGCGCGGGGGCGAGAGCAAAAACGACCCCGCCAAAGCATGGCCATGACGCAACAGCGCCGGGAAAAAGCGCGACTGCGACCGACGAGAATGTCTCGCTTCCGCCCTTTTCCTGCCACAGTCTGCGGCAAAAACAAGGAGGCAGGCAGAATGGCAGCAGCGGAGATCAACATGGCAGAGCTCACCCTTGGACCGACGGCAGGGCGCGTGACCGCAACCGACCGCATGCCAACTTGCGGCCTTGCGGCGGGCACGCTGGTGCTGACGCTGTCAGGCGCCGTGCCGGTGGAACGTGTCGCCCCGGGCGACAAGGTGATCACCCGCGCCGGCGCACGCAGCGTTGTGGCGGTGGACATCGCCGTGGTGCAAAACGCCCGCATGATCCGCGTGCGCGAGGACATTCTTGGCAAGGACCGGCCCGAGGCCGATACGTTGCTTTCGCCCGACCAGCCGATCCTGATCCGCGACTGGCGCGCCAAGGCGATGGTGGGTCTGGATCACGCGGTGATGGCCGCCCAGCGTCTGGCCGATGGCGAATACATCCGCAGCGAGGATGTGGCCGAAGCCCGCGTCGTGACGCTGCGCTTTGCCGATGCTCAGGTGATCTTCGCCGCAGGGCTTGAACTGGTCTGCGAACCGGCCTGATCGCTGCCCGAACGCGCAGGCGCGCGGCCCCTTTGGTCGGCAGTCCTGGGTCACAGCCCCAAGGCGCGCAACACCTTGGGCAATTCCTCGGGCAGGTCCTCGGCGATCAGGCCGGGGCCAAAGGACAGCGCACATTGCACATGCAGCCAGGCGCCGGTGCAGGCGGCCTCAAACGGGGGCAGTCCACGCGCGATCAGCCCGGTGATGACCCCCGCCAGCACATCGCCCGACCCGGCCGTGGCGAGCCACGGGGCGGCGCGGTCATAGTGGGCGGAGTTTATGGCGCATCGGCCAGCGGGGTCGGCGATCACCGTATCCGGCCCCTTGAACAGCACCACACATCCCGCCCGCGCCGCCGCCTCGCGCGTGGCATCGACCTTGGAATAGGCGGGGCCTCTGGTCGCGGGGGCGGCCAGTTTTTCCGCGATGTCGGGAAAGAGGCGGGCGAACTCCCCGGCATGCGGGGTGAGGACGCATGCTCCGGGCAGGGCTGAGACGAGGTCTGGGTGTTGGGAAAGGATCGTCAGGGCGTCGGCGTCGAGGACGAGACCCCGCCCCGGACCTGATCCGGGGCCTGCATCTCCGCGGCCACCGCCACCCGACGCGGGGTCCCGGGTCAAGCCCGGGACGGGTATCCCCAAAGCTACCCCCAGCAACCCCACCTCGCGCGCGCCAGTCCCCATGCCCGGCCCAAGGCACAGCGCGGTGATCCGCTGGTCGTCCAGCACCTCGGCCAAGGCGGCGGCATCCGCCACCCCCCGCAGCATCACGGCATCGAGCCGCGCCGCATTCTCGGGGATCGCGTCCAAGGGACAGCCCACCGTCACCAGCCCCGCCCCGATCCGGAGCGCGCCCCTCGCCGCCAAGCGCGCAGCCCCACCGCGCCCCGTGGCGCCGGAGAGGATGAGGGCGTGGCCATGGGAATACTTGTGTGCCTGCCCCGCGTCGCGGGCGTCCTTTGACAAGGCGGCCACCCGCGGATGCGTGGCCGTCACCACCCCGGCAGAAGGCGCGGAGGAAAGCCCGATGTCGCACACCACGACCTTGCCACAGCAGTCTGGCCCATCGGCCAGCACATGCCCGAGTTTCAACCGATGAAACGTCACCACAAGATCGGCACGACGTGGCGGACGTGCGGCGCGACCCACCTGTGCCGGATCGGCATTTACTAGGTATCGGCCAGAGGTCGCACAGATGCCTGACACCAGATCAAGCGAAACCCGCCGGATCCCCTCCTCGGTCCATGCCTGTTCCAGACTGGTCAGCGCATGCTCCAGATCG
>JALOSF010000048.1 GCA_025458525.1 Cypionkella sp.
GAACTTTGTCTGCGACACGTCGGGGTCGATCTGCGAAGTGGTGGATCCGGCCGATCCGGCCGATCCCGTGATGCGGCAATTGGCCGATACGCTGCTGCTGGTCTGGATCAAGGGGTCAGACGCCCACACGGCGGAACTCGTGCGACGGTTCGACCGTGCGCCAAAGCCGATGTATTATCAGCCCGCCTTTCTTCATGCGGCGTGGAAAGAATATTGCGCAACCCACGACAAAACCGAAAAAACCTGCGATCCCGATCACTTTGTGCGCTGGACCTATGCCCGCGCGCTTGCCCATCGTCAGCCGCGCTATGCCGCGATGGCAGACTGGGGTGTGACCGTCACCGCCGAGGAGGTGTCGCAGGTCAGCACCCCCGCCGATTTCGACGACCTTGTCGCCCGCGCCATTGATCGGCGCTGATCCGGACCCTAAATCCCCGCTCCAAAGGAAGCGTGCCATGCCGATTACCCTGCCAGAGACCCTGCCCGCCTATCGCGTTCTGCGCAGCGAGGGCGTCATGGTCATGTCGCCCGAACGCGCGGCGCGGCAGGATATTCGTCCGCTCCGCATCGGCCTGCTGAACCTGATGCCAAAAAAGATCCAGACCGAGAACCAGTTCGCACGTCTGATCGGCGCGACCCCGTTGCAGATCGATTTCCAGCTGATCCGCATGTCCGAGCATCAGACCAAGAACACCGCAGCCGAGCATATGGAGGCGTTCTATCGCCCGTTTCAGGACGTGCGCGATGAAAAGTTTGATGGGCTGATCATCACCGGCGCCCCGATCGAGCATCTGCCGTTCGAGGAGGTGACTTACTGGAAGGAACTGGAACAAGTCTTTGACTGGACACAGACAAATGTGCATTCGACCTTTGGCGTGTGCTGGGGTGGCATGGCGATGATCAACCACTTCCACGGCGTGCAAAAGCATATGTTGCCGCACAAGGCCTTTGGCTGTTTCCGCCACCGCAACCTTGCCCCCACCTCGCCCTATCTGCGCGGGTTTTCCGATGATTTCGTGATCCCGGTCAGCCGCTGGACCGAGATGCGGCAAGAGGAAATCGACCGCTGCGATGGCTTGCAGACCCTGCTTGGCAGCGATGAGGTTGGCCCCTGTCTGGTCGAAGATGCACAGCACCGCGCGCTCTATATCTTCAACCATTTCGAATATGACAGCGACACGCTGAAACAGGAATATGACCGCGACATCGCCAATGGCACGCCGATCAACGTGCCGTTGAACTATTACACCGATGACAATCCGGCCAAGCCCCCGCAAAATCGCTGGAGAAGCCACGCGCACCTTCTATATGGCAACTGGATCAACGAGATTTATCAGTCCACGCCTTATGACCCGCAAGATATTGGCCGCTAGCGTCGCCCTTCTTGGCCTTGGCCTGATCGCCGGGGTGCAGTGGCGCCTCTCTGCCCGAGAGGCGGCGGCCGAGGCTGCGCATCCGCCCAGCGGTCAGTTCGTGACCACGGGCGCGGGGCGGGTGCATCTGCATGTCGCGGGCAGTGGCCCGGATCTGGTGCTGATCCATGGCGCGAATGGCAATCTGCGCGAGTTCACCTTTGCGCTGGTCGATCGGCTTTCCGACCGCTACCGCGTGATCGCGGTGGACCGACCCGGTCTTGGCTATTCCGACCCATTGCCCGGCCAAGATGCCACGGTGGCCGGACAGGCGGCCGCGCTTCGTCAGGCGGTCGCACAGATGGGCGTGGAAAATCCGATTGTTCTGGGCCAAAGCTACGGCGGAACCGTGGCGCTTGGCTGGGCCTTGCAACAACCGCCGGCGGCGCTGGTGCTTGTCTCTGCGCCATCGCTGCCCTGGCCCGGCGAGCTTGATCCCTGGTATCGGATCACCGCCTCGGCACTTGGTCGGGCGACGCTGGTGCCGCTGGCCTCGGCTTTCGTGACCGAGGGGTATGTGAGGCGCGCGATCGATGGCGTCTTTGCGCCGCAAACCCCGCCTGCGGGGTATGCCGATCACCTGGGCCTCGACCTGACGCTGCGGCGCGGGTCGATGTCGGTGAATGCCATGCAAATCAACGCCTTGCGTCCCCAAGTTGAGGCGATGCAAGAGCAATATGCCGGGCTGACCCTGCCGGTCGAACTGGTCCATGGCGACAGCGACAGCATCGTGCCGCTGCACATCCATTCGCAACCGCTGGCGCAGATCCTGCCGAATGGCGCGCTGACCGTTCTGCCCGGCGTGGGCCATATGCCGCATCACACCCATCCCGATGCGGTGATTGCCGCGATTGACCGGGCCGCCGCACGCGCCGGATTGCGCTGATCCGTCCAATCGCCATACTTGCGCAAACCACGGGGGGAATGACCATGAACCTGCCTTTTGACGGCGCCATCAGCGCGTTTTTCAAGCACAAGGCGCCAAAGCCCGTCCGGCAGGCGATCGAGGACGCCGGCAAGGACGCGATCCTTGATCCGCGCTACCCCTACCGCGAGGAGATGAAGGGCAAGGCCTATGACGCGGTGATGGACAGCTTGCAGATCGAACTGGTCAAGATGCAATCCGACCTCAAGGCCAGCGGCAAGCGGCTGGTGGTGATCTTCGAAGGCCGCGATGCCGCGGGAAAGGGCGGCACCATCGGCGCGGTCCGCGAAAACCTCAACCCGCGGGTGTGCACGGTGGTGGCCTTGTCCAAGCCGTCGGACCGAGAGGCGGGGCAATGGTATTTTCAACGCTATGTCGATTGGCTTCCCGCGCGCGGCGAAATCGCGCTGTTTGACCGAAGCTGGTATAACCGCGCGATGATCGAGCATGTGTTCGGGTTCTGCACCCCGGCGGAGCGCGCGCATTTCTTTGCGCAACTGCCGGATTTTGAACGGATGCTGGTGGACGAGGGGATCATCTTTCTGAAGATCTGGCTCGAAGTCGGTCAGGCCGAGCAGCTCAAGCGGTTTCTGGACCGCGAGCAGGACCCTCTCAAGCAATGGAAGCTGTCGCCCATCGACATCGACGGGCTTGGCAAATGGGACGCCTATTGCGCCGCGATCGACGAGACGATGGCGCGCAGCCATTTCGACTTCGCGCCCTGGACCGTGATCTTGTCGGATGACAAGAAGCGCGCCCGTATCGCCGCGGTGCAGACGATCCTGCGCGCGGTGGACTACAAGGGGCGCGATCTGGAAGGCATCGGCACCCCGGATCCGGCGATATGCGGCGGGCCCGATCTGCGCAAGGTCGGGGCGTGAAACGCGGCTATCATCACGGCAACCTGCGGCAGGCGCTGGTCGAGGCGGCGCTTGGGCTGATCGCCGATCAGGGGCCGACGGGCTTTACCCTGTCCGAGGCGGCAAAGGCGGCAGACGTGACCCCGGCGGCCGTCTATCGCCATTTTGCGGGGCGCGAGGATCTGCTGGCCGAGGTCGCGCGGCAGGGATACGAGATCTTTGCCGCCCTGATGGAATTCGCCTTCGACAACGGCCGCCCCTCGGCGCTTGCGGCCTTCGAGGCGACAGGGCGCGCCTATCTTGCCTTTGCGCGCAAATATCCCGGCCATTACATGGCGATGTTCGAGGCCGGGCTGAGCCTGAACGATCACCCCGAACTGGCACTGGTCGCGGCCAAGGCCCGCGCCGTGCTGGAGCGGGCGGCCGAAAGCCTGTCGCAGCACATGCCAGCCGACATGCGCCCCCCCGCCACCATGTTTTCGGCCCATATCTGGGCGATGAGCCACGGGGTTGTCGAACTTTACATGCGCGGCAGCGCGAATGGCGGCGCCCGCAGCCCGTTTCCGCCCGAAGACCTGCTGGAGGCCGGGATCGGCATCTATCTGCGCGGTCTGGGGCTGTTGCCGCCCGATGGGGCGAAACCGGCCTGAGCCTGCGGGGTTCGGGCAACAGATGTCCCCCCCGCTGTTGCGCGGCCATTGTGGCGCGGCGCCTTGCCCGCTATGGGGGCGCGAGGGTTTCATCGTCGTGATCGGACGTTTGCCATGTATCGCGTCTCTCCTTTCCTGCACCAGTTTGCCGTGGCCTTGCTTGCCGGCATCGGCCTTGCGACCCTGTGGCTGACCCTGTCGCCGTCAAGCTATTACGACCTGATCGAATGGCGGCTGATCACCCTGCCGTTGCCGGTCTGGATGGCGCCGTTTCCGGTGGCGCTGACGCCTCTGGCCATCGTGTCCGAAGGGGTGATGGCGCTGTTCCTGTTCTTTGTCGGCAAGGAGTTGTGGGAAGCGATCCGGCTGGAACGTGGCGCCTTGACCGGGCGGCGCGGCGGCTTGCCGCTGGGGGCGGTCCTTGGCGGCTGGATCGGGGCCATCCTTGTCTGGCTGATCACCGGCGCCCTGGTCGAAACCGCGCTGGAGGCGACACCCGGCGCGGGCTGGCCGGTGCCGATCGGGTCGGATGTGGTGCTGTGCTATCTGGTCGGGCGGCTGATCTTCGGGACGGGCCACCCTGCCCTGCATCTGCTGCTGCTGATCGCCATCGCCAGCGATATTGCCGGGCTTCTGGTGCTGGGTCTGGCCTATCCGGTGGGCGGGCTGCGGCTGGTCTGGCTGGTGCTGAGCCTCTGTGCCGTTGCAGGGGCCTGGTTCGGCTTTGGCCGGTTGGCGCGGGCAGACCGGACCGAGCGCGAGCATCGGCGGGCCTTTGCGCTTTGGCCCTATATGCTGGCGGGCGCGCTGTGCTGGACCGGCGTGGTGCTGTCGGGTCTGCCGGGGGCGCTTGGGCTTTTGCCGCTGATCCCGGTCATTCCGCATGCCGACCGCGCCTTTGGCCTGTTTGCCGAGGCAGAGGAATATCTGCACGATCCGCTCAACCGGCTGGCGCATCTTCTGGTCAAGCCGCTTGTCGCTGTGCTGTTCCTCTTTGGCCTGACACGGGGCGGCGTCGATGTGCTTGCGCTTGCGCCGACCACCACCACGGTTCTGGCAGCCCTCTGGCTGGGCAAGCCCATTGGCATCCTGCTTGGCGCGCTGGTGGCGGCGCGGGTCTTTGGCTTCGACCTGCCCGCAGGGGTGCGTTTGCGTGACATGCTGGTGATTGCGGTGATCTGCGGGATGGGGTTCACGGTGCCCGTGCTCGCGCTTGACACCGCCCTGCCCGGCGGCGGCATGGCCGAGGCGGCGCGGCTTGGGCTTGTGCTGTCCTTGCTTGCCGGCGGGGCCGCGCTTGGGATCGCGCGTCTGGTGCGCTCTGGGTGATGCGCAATATTGCCAACAGGGGCGATCCGGGAACATAATGCTGCCAGAATGGGCCTGTAGCCTGCGCATGGGGTCAAAGCTGGGCCACACTGGGCGGGCAGGGTTAAATTAACCAGCAGCGCCTAGGGTGGCCTTCGGGCCGGCAGTGCAGCAAAAGGCCGGGTCCTGGCAGAAGCCGGGGTCCTGAGGGGGCAAGGCGTGATCGAGTTCGAGGGTGTGTCAAAGTCCTTCTGGACCGGGAAACAGCGCAAGATCATTCTTGATCGGGCGTCGTTTCGGGTTGAGATGGGCAATTCCCTGGGCATCCTTGCACCCAACGGGGCGGGCAAGACCACGATCATCAACATGATGGCCGGGCTGGAAAAACCCGACGAAGGGCGCGTCACGCGCACCAGCCGGATTTCCTTTCCGCTCGGCTTCATGGGCGGGGTGGTCAACAAGCACACGGCCACCGAAAATGCACGCTATGTGGCCCGGCTTTACGGGCTGGACCCCGATTATGTCGAAAGTTTCTGCCGCTGGCTTTGCGGGATCGAGGAATATTTCGACATGCCCGTCGGCACCTATAGCCAAGGGATGCGGGCCCGGTTTTCCTTTGCGCTGATGCTGGCGCTGGAATTCGACATCTATCTGATCGATGAGGGCATGCCCGCCACCACCGATGTGGAGTTCAACCGCAAGGCCGGGCGCATCCTGCGCGAAAGGTTGCAGAACTCCACCGTGGTCATCGTCAGCCATCAGGCACAAACGCTGGAAAAGTTCTGCAAGCAGGCGGCTGTCTTGCGCAATGGCCAGCTTTACATGTTCGACACTCTGGAAGAGGCCAAGCAGCTTTATGACTATCAAGTTAAAGGTTAGTCGCTATCACCTGCGCCGGCCCGATCCGGTCGCACCACCCGGTCCGGCGCCCGCAGCGCGCGCCCCGCGTCCGGCCAATGCCTCTGCGATGCCATCGGCTGGGCAAAGACCGGCGGCACCCGTCACCGATGACGGTTTTGGCGCCGAACCCTTTCCCACGGCGGGCGATCAGGTCGGGGCGATGATGGATGCGGCGGGGCCCGGCGCGGCTTCGGTGGCCGATCTGGAACAGATCCGCAAGGAAGGCCTGACGGGGCGGCAGTTGCGCATGGCGCGGCGGATGGCGCAGAAATACGGTCTGCCCGCCACATCCGATTTCGATGCGGTGCGCCTGTTGCGCGCCGCCGGCATCGACCCGTTCCAGAAGGCCACGATCATGGAGATGATCAGCGCCGATGGCAGCAGCCCCGCCAATGCGGCAGAGCCGCCCGGCTCACGGGCCCTGACGGTGCAGCCGGGGGGCAGCGCCGCGCAATTGCCGCAAACGATCAAGCCGATCAAGGTTCCCTCCACCGAAGTGCGGGCCGAACAGAACCACCTGTCGGAAGTGCAGCGCATTCAGCGCGATCTGGCCAAGCGCCGCCGCCGGCGGTCTGCGCTGCTGATGGCGCGGCTGTTCTTTTTCGTCGGCCTGCCCACGCTGCTTGCCGGTTGGTATTACTACATGATCGCAACGCCGCTTTACGCGACCAAGGCGGAATTCGTGATCCAGCAGGCGCAACCGGCCGGGGCGCAGGGCATGGGCGGGCTGCTGTCGGGCACGCAATTCGCCACGTCACAGGATTCGATCGCCGTGCAAGGCTATCTGCAATCGCGCGACGCGATGATGCGGCTGGAGGAGGACAAGGGCTTTATCAGCCATTTCGCCCAAGATCACATCGACCCCATCCAGCGGCTGGAGCCGGATGCCACGCGCGAAATGGCCTACAAGGTCTATCAGCGCAACGTGAAGATCGCCTATGACCCGACCGAGGGCATCATCAAGATGGAGGTGATCGCCGCCGATCCGCAGGTCTCTGCCGATTTCTCGCGCGCGCTGATCGGCTATGCCGAGGAGCAGGTCGATCACCTGACCCAGCGGCTGCGCGAAGATCAGATGAAGGGCGCCCGCGAATCCTATGAAATGGCGCAAGAGGCGATGATGGCCGCGCAGCGCAAGGTGGTGGAGCTTCAGGAGCAGTTCAAGATCCTGTCGTCGGAGGTGGAGGTCAGTCTGATCACCACCCAGATCGGCCAGCTTGAAACGCAGCTGAGCCAGGACCGGCTGAGCCTTGCGCAGATGGAATCGAACCAGACCCCGAACGTGGCGCGGATGGAACCGCTCAAGCGCCGGATCGCCACGCTTGAAAGCGAGATCGCAACGCTGCGCGCGCGCCTGACCGAGGGGAGCGAGGGCGGCAGTTCGCTGGCACAGGTGCAGTCAGAGCTTCTGGTGGCGCAGGCGGATGTGCAGACGCGGCAGCTGCTGCTGGGGCAATCCTTGCAGGCGATGGAAACCGCGCGCACCGATGCCAACCGTCAGGTGCGCTATCTGTCGGTGTCGGTCAGCCCGGTGCCGCCGGATGAGGCGACCTATCCACGTGCCTTTGAAAACACCATGGTGACACTTCTGGTCTTTGCCGGGATCTATCTGATGATCTCGATGACCGCCGCCATCCTGCGCGAACAGGTTTCGGCCTAAGCTGCGGGCGGGCATGAAAAAACCCCCGGTCCTTGCGGGCCGGGGGTTTTGTCTTGCGCAAAGCGTGGCGTCAGCGCGCCGCCGTGACCGCACGCCCGGTCAGCACCTTGACCAGATTGGCGCGATAGGCGGCAGACCCGTGCAGATCGCTGATCATGTCATCCGCGGCGACGGTCAGCCCGGCAATCGCCCCGGCCGAGAAATCGGCCGACAGCGCGTCTTCCGCCTCGGTCCAGCGGAACACCCCGTTGTTCGATGCGCCCGTGACCGCCACCCGCACGCCATCTGCGAATTTTGCCACGAACACCCCGGTCAGGGCAAAGCGGCTGGCGGGCTGGTTGAACTTCACATAGGCGGCCCTTTCCGGGATCGGAAACACCACTTCGGTGACGAACTCGCCCTCTTCCAGCGCGGTGGTGAACATGCCTTGGAAGTAGTCATCCGCCGCGATGCGCCGCTGGCTTGTCACCACCGTCGCGCCCGAGGCGAGAACCGCCGAAGGGTAGCAGGCCGCCGGGTCGTTGTTGGCGATTGATCCGCCAATGGTGCCGCGGTTGCGCACCGCCGGATCGCCGATCCCGCCCGCAAGGGCCGCAAGCGCCGGGTAATGGCGGGCCGCATCGCGCGCGACCACCGCATGCGGGGTTGCCGCCCCGATATGCAACCCGCCGTCGCCCATGCAAACCCCCTGCATTTCCGAAATGCCGGTCAGGCTGACCAGAACATCGGGCGCGGCAAGGCGCTGTTTCATCGTCGGCAGCAGGGTTTGCCCCCCCGACAGAGGTTGCGCCCCCTCTGCCGACAGGGCCTTGATCGCATCCGCAATCGTGGAGGGTTTGACGAACTCGAAGTTATGCATGGCTGGTCCCTCCGCTTAGCCGTTGATCGCCTGCCACACCCGGTTGGGCGAGACGGGCATGTCGATATGGGTGACATGGGTGATGCCGCCGCGGTGCAGCGCATCGATCACCGCATTCACCACCGCCGGGGGCGAGCCGATGGCCCCCGCCTCGCCGCACCCCTTTACCCCCAGCGGGTTATGGGTGCAGGGTGTGGCGCAGGAATGATCGACCGTATAGAACGGCACGTCATCGGCGCGCGGCATCGCGTAATCCATGAATGACCCGGTCAGAAGCTGGCCGTTTTCATCATAGCTGGTGTTTTCGCACAGGGCCTGGCCGATGCCCTGCCCCACACCGCCATGCACCTGCCCCTCGACGATCATCGGGTTCATCACATTGCCAAAGTCATCGGCCGCGGTGAAGGATACGACATCGACCTTGCCGGTGTCGGGGTCCACCTCGACCTCGCAGATATAGGCGCCCGCAGGATAGGTGAAGTTGCCCGGATCGTAGAAGGCGGTTTCCTCCAGCCCCGGCTCCAGCGTTTCCAGCGGATAGTTGTGCGGAACATAGGCCGAGAAGGCGATCTCGCCAAAGGACTTGGCCTTGTCGGTGCCTGCCACGCTGAACTTGCCATCGGCGAATGTGATGTCGCCCTCGGCCGCTTCCAGCATGTGGGCCGCGATCTTCTTGCCCTTGGCGATGATCTTGTCGATGGCGCGGTCCATGGCAGACCCGGCAACCGCAAGGCTGCGCGAGCCATAAGACCCCATCCCGAACGGGATTTTCGCGGTATCGCCATGCACGATCTCGACCGAAGATTCAGGGATCCCGAGCTTTTCCGCCACGATCTGGGGGAACACGGTTTCATGCCCCTGCCCGTGGCTATGCGCGCCGGTCATCACCGAAATGGTGCCGGTTGCGTTCACCCGCACCGTGGCCGCGTCATAAAGCCCGACGCGCGATCCCAGCACACCCACCAGATGCGACGGCGCGATCCCGCAGGCCTCGATCCAGGTGGACAACCCCATGCCGCGCAGCTTGCCGCGCTTTGCACTTTCGGCGCGGCGTGCCTCGAACCCGGCCACATCGCCAAGCTCGATCGCCTTGTCCAGCGTCGCCTGATAATTGCCGGTGTCATATACAAGACCGACCGGCGTGGTATAGGGGAACTGGTCGGGGGTCAGAAGGTTGCGGCGGCGCACCTCGAACGGATCAAGGTTCAGCTCGCGGCACATCTTGTCGATCACCCGTTCGATCGAATAGGTCGCCTCGGGCCGTCCGGCCCCACGATACGCATCGACGGGGGCGGTGTTGGTGAAGATGGTCTTCACGTTCACATAGACATGCGGCACCTTGTAGGGGCCTGCCATCAGCGTGCCATGCAGGAAGGTCGGCGTCGCGGTCGAGAAATTCGACAGGTAAGCGCCGACATTGGCCAAGGTTTCGGTGCGGATGGCCAGGATGTCGCCTTCCTTGGTGCAGCCCAGTTCGATCTTGGTCACATGGTCGCGGCCATGCGCATCCGACAGAAAGCTCTCGGTCCGCTCGGCGGTCCAGCGCACGGGGCGGCCAAGTTTGCGCGCCGCCGCCAGAACCACCGCTTCCTCGCCGTAGTGGTAGATCTTGGAGCCAAAGCCCCCGCCCACATCGGGCGCGACCACCTGCAACTTGTTTTCCGGGATGCCCATGACAAAGGCGCAGATCAAAAGCCGCGTCAGATGCGGGTTCTGGCTGGTGGTGGTCAGCTTGTAATCGCCCGTTCCGGGGAAGTATTCGCCGATGCTGGCGCGCGGTTCCATCGCGTTCGGCACCAGACGGTTGTTTGTCAGCTCCAGCGTGACGACATGCGGCGCGGCCTTCATCGCGGCATCGACCGCGGCGCGGTTGTCCTCGATCCAACCCCAGTCGAAACAGATGTTGTCGGGGATTTCGTCATGCACGCGGTTGCTGGCATCCGCCGCCGCCGCCTTCATGTCGATGATCGCGGGCAATTCCTCGATCACCGCCGCATCGGCCAGAACCTGCGCCGCATCCTTGGCTTGCGCATAGGTTTCGGCCACCACGCAGGCATAGGCATCGCCCACATGACGCACCTTGCCATGGGCCAGCACCGGGCGTTTTGGCTCACGCATCGGCTCGCCATTGCGGGACTTGATGAACCAGCCCGCAGGGTTGCCGCCGACCTCCTTGAAATCCTCGCCGGTGAACACGGCCAGAACCCCGGGCATGCCCGCCGCCTCTGACGTGTCGATCGAGACGATCCGGCCATGCGCCACGGTCGAGCGCACCATGACGGCATGGGCCTGACCGAACAGGCTCAGGTCGTCGGTATAGACGCCCTTTCCGGTCAGGAAACGAATGTCTTCGCGGCGCTTGGTGGACGCGCCAATTCCGGTATCTTTCGGCATCTGATCCCCCCTTATTCCGCGGCCATGGCGCCTGCGTCCTGCCCGGACGCGGCCAGAACCGCCTTGACGATGTTGTGATATCCCGTGCAGCGGCAGATATTGCCCTCAAGGTAGTGACGGATCTCGCTTTCCGTCGGGCGCGGGTTTTCCGCCAGAAGGGCTGCCGAGGACATCACCATGCCCGGCGTGCAAAAGCCGCATTGCAGACCGTGATGATCCTGAAACGCCTGCTGCACCACACCCAGGCTGCCATCGGCATTGGCCATGCCTTCGATGGTGCGCACATCGGACCCGGCGACATCCATCGCAAACACCGTGCAGGATTTCACGGCCTTGCCATCGACATGCACCACACAGGCGCCGCATTGTGACGTATCGCAACCGACATGCGTGCCGGTCAGCCCCAGCCCTTCGCGCAGAAAATTGACAAGCAGCGTCCGCCCCTCTGCCTCGGCCGAGACGGGCGTTCCGTTAACGGTCATCGTGACCTTCGTCATGGGTTTCCTCCCTTGGAATTGTCCTGGGTCTTGGGCAGGGGTTCAGCTTATCAGACGCTTGAACCAGCCCTTTTTCGTCTCCCCCGCCTCGGCACCGGCGTCAGAGGTCTCCTCCACCTCGGCGGGCCCCTCGACAGCCTGCTGGAAGCGGTTGAAAAAGTCATCTGCCATCTTCTTGGCAAAACCATCGATGATGCGGCTGCCCAGCTGGGCCAGCTTGCCGCCGACATTGGCCTCGACATCATAAGACAGGCGCGTGCCCTCCGGGATCGGCTCCAGCCGGACCACGGCGCCGCCCTTGGCAAAGCCGGCAGGGCCACCCTTGCCTTCGCCGCTGATCGTGACTTTCTCGCCTTCGGTGATGTCGGACAGCGCCACGGCGCCCTTGAAGGTGGCCTTCACCGGGCCAACCTTTTGCGTCACCGTGGCCTCGAACCCGTCATCGCGGTTGCCGGTGACTTCGGTGCACCCCGGAATGCATTCGCGCAGCACCTCGGGGTTCAGGATCGCGGCCCAGACCTCGGAGGGCGGGGCCTTGATATCGCGGGTATCGCTCATTTGCATGGTGGTCAGTCTCCCTTGACGGACAGATTAGGGACGCAGGCGCAGCCGCGCTATGGAACCAAAGTCGTAGGGGCCCGGCAGCCAGGGCGGCCGTCAGGGCAATTCGCGCAAGAACGCCTCCAGCGCCTTGGCATCGATCGGCTTCATCATCATCTCGACGCCGGCCGCCGCCGCCTCGGCGCGCACCTTGGCGCTGCGGTTCGCGGTCACAAGCCGCACCGGCACATCGCCATAAAAGCCCCGCATGGTGCGGATGAAGTCCACCCCGGTCATGCCATCGCCCAGCTGGTGATCGACAAGGAAGAAGTCCGGCAGGATACCCAGCTCCTCGATCAGCGCGAGGGCGGCTTCGCCGGTCTCGGCATCCAGCACCGACAGCCCCCATTTCTCCAGCAACAAGGCCAGCGCCCGGCACAGGTCGGGGTCGTTTTCCACCAGAAAGCCGATCTTGCCCTGCAAGCGCATCCGGGGGCGCGGCGGCGGGGCAAAGGCGGCAAGCGGGGGCGGCGCGGCCTGCATCAGCGGCACCTGCAACATGAAACAGGTGCCCCGCCCCAGTTGCGACGACAGGCCAAGCGGATGACCCAGAAGCGCACAGGCGCGCTCGACGATCGCAAGGCCCAGCCCCATGCCCTCGCTGGCCGAGGCGCGCGCGTTCAGGCGATGAAACTCCTTGAAGATGTTGTCCTGCTCCTCCTCGGGGATGCCGGGGCCGGTGTCCCAGACCTCCAGCCGGATCATGCCGCCGCGCTTGCGCGCCGCCACCAGCACCCGGCCTTGCGTGGTGTAGCGGATCGCGTTGCCGATCAGGTTTTGCAGGATGCGGCGCAGATAGGCGGGGTCGGTCTGCACCGCCGCATCGACCAGCCGCACCGTCAGGCGCAACCCCTTGGCGGCGGCGATTGCGGCAAATTCGGCCTCAAGCTGCCCAAGGATCGGGCGCAGCGCCACCTGCCCCACCGAAACCGCCGCCCGACCCGACTCGAGCTTCGAGATGTCAAGCAAGGCATCCAATATGCCTTCGACCGACAGCAGCGCATTTTGCGCCTTTTCCAGCGCCTCTGTCGCGGCGGGCGGCAGGTTTTCGCTGCCGATGCTGGCGATGAACAGCTTTGCCGCCGACAAGGGTTGCAACAGGTCATGGCTCGCCGCCGCCACAAAGCGCGACCGGCTGGCATTGGCGCGCTCCGCATCGGCCAGCGCGTCCTCAAGCTCCAGCGTGCGCTCCATCACCCGCGCCTCAAGCGTTTCATTCGCCCGGCTCAGCGCCTCGATCGCGGCGCGTTCGGCGGTGACATCGGTAAAGCTCATCACAAAACCGCCATCGGGCATTTCCTGCGCAAAGACCGCAAGGATCAGATGATCGCCGCGCCGCACCTCGAAGGCCAGCGGCGCGCGCCCCTTGGCGCCATGCACCCAGTCTTCCAGCATGCTGTCGGTCATGCCATCGGACAGGTCGATTTCCTCGCGGAACCGTTGCAGCAGGTAGTCAAAGGACGCACCCACCCGAAAGCGGGAAATCGGAATGGCCAGAAGCTGGCTCAGCCGCGCATTCCAGCCCACCAGATGCGCCGAGGAATCAAAGATCGACACACCCTGATTGATGTGGTCAAGCGTGGCGCGGATCATCCGCGCCTGATCGTCCAGCAGTTTGCCGCGTTCCTGGCGTTCGCTGCGGATGATATCGGTCACATCGGTCTGCAAGATCACCGTCCCGCCATCGGCGGTGCGGTGTTCGCTGACCTGCACCCAGCGGTCCCAGATCATGCGCACGTTAAAGATCACATGCGCATCCTGATGACGGCGCTTGCGGCGCACCGCCCAATCCTCGGGGGTTTCCCGCTCGGGCAGGGCCAGAAAGCGCGACAGGCTGACCCGGTCCACATAGGCATCAAAGGTCAGACCGGGGCGCAGATCGTCGCGGATATCCTCCATATGCATGCCAAAACGGCTGTTGCACAACACCAGCACGTCCGAGGCGTCAAACAGGGCAAAGCCTTCCTGAATCGTCTCGATCGCATTGGCAAGGTTCTGCCGGGCGGCCTCGGCGCTGCGGGTCGCCTCGCCAAGCCGGGCGTTCGAGTCGTTCAGAAGGTCAAGCGTGCGTTCCAGATCGCGGGTGCGGTCACGCACCTGATCTTCCAGCCTCGCGGCGCGCTGGAACTGCGCATAGGCCGCACCCCCGTCATCGGTATCGGCCTCCACCCGCCGCATCAGCACCTGTGCGATGATGCTCAGCTTTTCCATCTGCCGCGCGGGCGGGTCGGAGGGGTCGATCAGGCTGTTGATCATAGGGAATCTGGCGGATAGATCGCCACCCCGGTCATGGTCTGGTTTACATGCATGGAATTCCACTGCTCGCCATAGGTGGAAAAGCCGACCACCTTATGCGTGCGCAGCACCGCGGAAATGCGCCCCGACATCTGCTTCTCCAACGCCTCCATCCGGCGCAGGATGCAATCGCAGGCGAGGATGGCGGCCGGCGGCCCCTGATCGGACAGGCGCGACAACTCGGCATCCAGATGCGCGACCATGTCCTGCGGCTCGGCCAGGGTCAGCACCAACCCCTCGTCGATCGCCGAAAAAAAGATGAGGTCGCCATTGGCATCCATCCGCTGGATCGCCCGCACATGATGCCGCCCGCCGACACGCACGACAACCGGATGGGCGGCAAAGGTGAAGGTGGTCAACTGGCCCGGGTCTTTGCCCAGCAAGCGGGCGTATTCGCGCGCGGCGGGTTCGGCGTTGATCTGGCGCACGATGCGGCGCGCCGGATCGGCCTGTGTCACCACCATGCGCTGATCGGTCGGGATCAGATGGTCAAGGTTGAACACCCGCACCCGGCAATCGCTGCGCACCACCATGACCACCGCCGCATTGTCCAGCGCCTTGCCCTGCCACAGCACCCTCGTCTTTTCGAACCGCACCCCGTCGCCCGCCGATCCGCCAAACAGCGGCAGCGGCCCCAAGCCGGGCGCAAGGGCGGCGGCAAGCTCGTCTTCGCGCGTGGACAGGCCATCGACCATCATGAAGGCGAATTCGTGATCCCATCCGGGCCGCGCCTGATGCAAGCCCGTGCGCAACCGGATCAGTTGCCCGATAAGCTCTTGCGGGGCAAGGTCGGTCAGACGCGGCACCAACAGGCACTCGGTCGCGAAATGCCGGGCCGGAAAACCCACGGCGACAATCTCGCCCTCGGTATAGCCAAGGCCCGAAATTTCGCCCGCCGTGGTGCATCCGATGACCAGACCGGGATCGAAGCAGTCGGCAATACCCCGGGACAGCTGCGCCAGATCCGCCTCGGGAGAGATGAACAGCACCACACGCGAAAAAGGGCCCGGCCCAAGACTGTCGCACAGCCTTTTGCACGCATCGGGCGCCCGGGCGGGCACCGAGGCGATGGCAAGAAGCCCTGCCCCGGCCATCTGACCGAACAGGGGCGACGGATCGCTGCCGGCGGCTGCGTGCTGCATGTCATTCCTCCCCAAGACAAGGCTAGGGCGGGTGCGGGTTTTCGGCAAGCGTTTCAATCGCCTTCGGGCATCAGGCTTTCGAAACTGGCGCCACGCGCGATCAGCACGGCCTGCGTGCGGCTTTGCACCCCGAGCTTGCGCATGATCGCCGTCACATGCGCCTTCACGGTGGTTTCGGCGATGGTCAGCTCGTAGGCGATCTGCTTGTTCAGCTTGCCCTCGCAAATCAGTTGCAGGATCTTGGCCTGCTGCCGCGTGAGCAAGGCCAGCCGCGCCACGGCCTCCTCTCGCTGGCTGGCCGGGGCCTTTGGGTCATCCAGCGGAAAGAAACCCTCGGGGTGGTAAGGCAACCCGGACCGGATCGCCTCGAACGCGGCGCGGAACACATCGCGGTGGCTGTGCTTTGGCACAAAGCCGGACGCGCCCGCCCGCAAGGCCGCACTGACCACCCGGTGATCGGCCAGGGACGAGACGACCACAACCGGCACCGCCCCGACCACGGACTTGAGCCGGATCAGCCCGTCAAGCCCATCCACATCCGGCAGGTTCAGGTCCAGAACCACCACATCGGGCAAGGGCGCCTGATCCAGCCGGGCAATCGCGCTTTCCAGCCGGTCGGCGGTCTCGATCCGGGTGATTCCGGCCACCGCCTTGAGCGTCATCGACAGCGCGTCGCAAAACAGCGGGTGATCGTCCACCACCAGCGCGCTTTGCATCGAAGACGGCGGCCCGGGTGTGGGAAGGGGCGTGGGATGGACGGTCATGACTCACCTGATCTTTCGCCCTGTCACCCTAGCAGCCCTTTGCCACCCGTCCTAGCGCGCCTTAAGTCCTATCCCGACCAGAGTCGTCTGATCCTGAAAGGCAAAGGCTGGGGGTGGAGCGTTCGGCCAAGCTGCGCTAAAAGGGCGCCAGTTCAGTGTTCAGGATCCGACATGCCCCAGATCACCCGCCGCTCTGCCCTGACCTTGGCGCTGCTGCCCTTGCTTGCGGCCTGTGGCGCGCGCCGGTCCGAGCGCAGGCTGGTGCCCAGCGGCGGGCTTTACCAGGGCGAAACCCCAGAATTGCGCGCGCTGATCGAGCGCTATGCCGACGAATATGACATTCCCGTCAGCCTGCTGCATCGCGTGATCCAGCGCGAAAGCAATTACAACCCGGGCGCGCGCAATGGCCCCTATTACGGGCTCATGCAGATCTTGCCGCAGACCGCCCGGACGATGGGCCACCGCGGCCCCGCGTCCGAGCTTTTGGACCCCGAGATCAACCTGCGCTACGCGGGCAAATACCTGCGCGGGGCCTGGCTGGTGGCGCGCGGGTCCGAGGATCGCGCGGTGATGTGGTATGCGCGCGGCTACTATTACGAGGCCAAGCGTCTGGGCCTGCTGGAAGAAACCGGCCTGCGCACATGACCGCCCTGCCCCGCAGACGCGCCGCCGTGCAAACGGTGGCGGGCCTTGTGGCCGATGGTCTGGTGCAGGCCGAGGATGCGCCCGTGCTTGAGCGTGTCGCGCAGGATTTTCGCCTGCGTCTGACCGCGCCGATGCGACAGGCCGCAGGTGGTTCTGCCGCTGTGGCGCGTCAATTCGTGCCCACGGCCGAAGAACTGGTAAGCCGCCCCGACGATCTTTTCGACCCGATCGGCGACGATGTTCACGCGCCGGTTCCCGGTCTGACGCATCGCTACCCGGACCGGGTGATCCTGCATGTCACCAAGACCTGCGAGGTATATTGCCGTTTCTGCTTTCGCCGCGAAACCGTGGGCGACACCGGCCATCTGCCGCAAGATCAGCTGGACGCGGCCCTCGATTACATCCGCCGCACCCCAGCGATCTGGGAAGTGATCCTGACGGGGGGCGACCCTTTGGTGCTGTCGGCGCGGCGGATTGCGGCGCTTGTGGCGCAGCTCTCGGCCATTGCGCATGTCGGCGTCATTCGTCTGCACACGCGCGTGCCGGTGGTCGCGCCCGAGCGGATCACCGACGATCTGGTCGCGGCGCTGCGCCAGCATCCTTCGGTCTGGGTGGTGGTGCACACCAATCACGCCGACGAATTGACGCCCGAGGCGCGCGATGCCCTGACCCGGCTGGCCGATGCCGGGGTGCCGCTGCTGTCGCAATCGGTGCTGCTGCGCGGGGTGAATGATACGGTCGAGGCGCTGGAACACCTGTTTCGCGCGCTGATCCGTCTGCGGGTCAAACCCTATTACCTGCACCACTGCGACCTTGCCCGCGGCGCCGGGCATTTCCGCACCACGATTGCCGAAGGTCAGGCGCTGATGGCGGCCTTGCGCGGGCGGCTGTCGGGCACCTGCCTGCCGACCTATGTGCTGGATATTCCGGGCGGGCACGGCAAGGTGCCAATCGGCCCCGACCATCTGCACCGCGATGGCGACGGCTGGCGCGTGACCGATCCGAACGGTGGCCAGCACCGCTATCACGACCCCGGCCAAAGTTAAGGTCTTACCTTACCTTTCGCCGATAACACATTGATCAGGCAATCTGTCCCGCGGCCCAGCCCGAGGACCAGGCCCATTGAAAGTTATACCCCCCCAGCCAGCCGGTGACATCGACCACCTCGCCCACGAAATAGAGGCCCGGCACCGATTTGGCCTGCATCGTGCGCGCATCCAGCGCCTCGGTATCGACCCCGCCCAGCGTCACCTCGGCGGTGCGATAGCCTTCGGACCCGACGGGCATCAGCTGCCAGTTGCGCAACAGCTCGGCAATGCGCTCCAGGGCCGCGTTCGACAGCGCCCCCATCGGGCCGGGCGGGTCCACCACCTCCTCCAGCCGCCGCGCCAGCCGTTCGGGCACCAGCCCCGCCAGCACCGTGCGCAACGCGAGCTTTGGCCCCGCCGCCCGCGCCGCGCGCAAATGCCCGCCCAGATCGCGCCCGAGCCCAAGATCAAGCGCAATCGCCTGACCCTCGCGCCAATAGCTGGAGATTTGCAGGATCGCCGGCCCCGACAAGCCGCGATGGGTGAACAGCATCGCCTCGGCAAATTCGGTGCGGCCATGGCGCACCGCCCCGTCCACGGCCAGGCCCGCAAGCGCCTTCATCCAGGTCAGCTCCTGTTCGGCAAAGGTCAGCGGCACAAGGCCGGGCCGGGTTTCGACCAAGGGCAGCCCGAACTGTTCGGCCAGTGTATAGCCAAGACCTGTGGCCCCCATCTTGGGGATCGATTTTCCGCCCGTGGCCACCACCAGACTCTCGGCGCGCAAAGGCCCGCGCGCGGTTTCCACCTCGAATCGCGTGGCCTGGCGTCGCACCGCCCCCACCGCGCAGCCAAGCCACAACTGACCACCCGCGCGCGCCAGATCGCGCGTCAACGCCTCGACCACCTGCGTGGCCGGCCCGTCGCAAAACAGCTGGCCCAGCGTCTTTTCATGCCAGGCGATGCCCCAGCCATCGACACGGGCGATGAAATCCCATTGGGTAAAGCGTTTGAGCGCCGAGAGGGCAAAGCGCGGGTTGCGCGACAGAAAGCGGTCTGGCGCGATGCCCAGATTGGTGAAATTGCACCGCCCCCCGCCCGAGATGCGGATCTTTTCACCCGCCGCCTTGGCATGGTCGACCACCACCACGCGCCGCCCGCGCCGCGCCGCCTCGATCCCCGCGAACAGCCCTGCCGCGCCTGCGCCCAGGATGATGACATCAACGTTTTCCATGCCGCCCCATATCTTGCGAAAGCGTTTTCGTCCATCTGCGCATTTTTCGCGAAATCTCGGCCAAACCCCCTTGCACCCGCAAACGCCCTTGGCTAAACACCGCCGCACGGTTGGGGTGTCGCCAAGTGGTAAGGCAGCGGTTTTTGGTACCGCCATACCTAGGTTCGAATCCTAGCACCCCAGCCAACCACTCACCATGTTCGTGGTGCCAAGTTTTCCAATAACTTACCGCTAACGAAAAGCTTCACAGTGCCCCAAGGATTGCCCCAACGGGTGTTACGGGTAGCGGGTTTGAGTGTTAGCGGGGACCAGTGGAACGGCACCTACAGCAAGGTGTAATCCACTCCATTCGCTGAAAAATCCCGTTCGTCCTGCAGGTTCTCACCCCTTGATCCGATCTCCAAGTGGTCCGGGTTTATGCAGCGTCGATTGTTGCAGCGATGGCGGACCACATCAGCATAGCCCGCTCTCACCTCGTTCAGGATGCAGTAGACGAAGCGATACGCTGGAAGTTGCTTTCCCTTGAAGCGAACCTTTCTGGCATCGAGAGTTGGCGTCTCTATGCAGCCAGCATCAGACCGCACCCCCTCCGCAACCAAGGAAAAGGCACGCGAACGAGCCTCCTCCAGATGGTTTGAAAGTATGAGTTCAAACCACTGCTGCGACTCATCTTCGTACTCAAAGTCTCTGTTACTGTGGAATAACTTCAAAGTTATCGTTCTCCTTCTGCACCAAGGCTACATCATAGCCATCCGGACCCTTGACCCTGCCCCGTTCAACCAAATAGCCCGGCCTCACCCAGACCTGCCGCCCATAGTCAACCCCACCCCACTTCACCGAACACTTGGTCCAGCCAAGGTCGGACATAAGATGTTTGGTCGTGTTGATATTGGCCTTCAGCGTTCCGGTAACCAACTCGACGACCTTAGCCTCAGGCAGCGCATTGACCCCTCGCTGATCAAGAAGCTCCTGCAGCTGGTCAAGTATCGTTGCGCGTCCACTGCCAAAGACCTGACGCATGACTTCCGTCCCATGCGCATCGACATTCAGGGTCTTAGCTGAAAAGTCCCTTGGCAGGTCGCGTGCCATCAGAGCGTTGTATAGTCGAGCAACATTGGCAGGGTCTTCGCACCATGTTTCGAGCCTACCGACCAATGCGGCAAACTCCTCTGCCCTTGGCCCACGCGCAAACCCGTCATGGTCCACATTGACGATGTAATAGCGGCGGTCTTCCGGTTCGATCCAGTATGGCAAATGGTTGCTGGTCAGGACAAGACAAACCCTCTGCTCAACCCTCTCCGTTTCCTTTCCCTTTGCTTCCCCAGCGGTAAACTTCTCGGTGATATAGGTCTTCAGGGTGTTGGCATCCCCGCTGCCCGGCCTGAGGTTGACCTCTTCGCAGACCACCAGTTTGCTGCGCAGAAGTGTCATGTTGAATCGACCAGTTAGTTTGTCGATGTTGTTCTGAGTAACTGCGTTCGCCTCACCAAAGAGTCTGATCAAAAGCCGTCCCAATGCACTCTTGCCGGTCCCCATTCTAGCCGAGTAGAAAAAGGGTGCCCAGTTTGGCTTGTCGCCTTCGTTCTGCAGCGACCACGCCAACCAGTTCAAAAACATTTCTTTCTCAGCTGGGCGGGTAAAAAACCAGTCAAAGAACTCGTCAGCTACACCTAGGGCTGCTTCCTCGATACCTAGCCGACGATAGGCAGGCGTTCTCCATACGTTGATTGTCGCTACCCCACGCTCAACAATTATCTTGCTCGCATCACCAGGACGACAGATCACACGCCCATTCCAAGGTAAAATAGTCTCACTGGCGACGGTATGACGAGTGTGAATGGTCCGCTTTAGAACTGCGCTCATCAAAGCACTGGTGAGCGGGACCTCTGGGTATTCGTCACGAAATCGGATGATGGCTGTCTGTTCGATATCAACCCTCGAACGCTTGTGTGCCAGATCGTCCACGTCAAAGAAGCTGTTATCCAACCTAACGAACCAACTGGCCATTGCCCGTGCCAGAAGGGTGAGGTGTTCAGGGTCATAGCCCTGTGCCGCTGCTACGAGCGGTTGTATGTTTATGATGTTCATATGTTCTCCAATAATCTTATGTTTCCAAATGCGAGAAGAGGCGCGGGTGACCGTCCGGAAAGGGGTCGGAACAGGGTGAAATTTACACTGCTATTCGCCTACTCTTCTGCTTTAGAGCACGCTGGTGGATTATTGTTTATTATCAGTATGTTAGTAAAAATGCTAAATTGCGTTCGCCAGCCCCTCTCTGACCTGCAAACTTACCTCCCTTGGTACCCGCTTGGACGTGCTTCTCCGGTATCCCAATGACTGCCCAAAGCTCTCTTGGATGGTCAGTGAAGGTGTAGACAGTTACCCAAAATCTGGAGAAAAAACGGAAAGTGCAGTCCTCCCGGCAGCCGAAGCCACCGGGAGACAGGATCACTCGACTTGTGTTGTCTTTGCATTGAAGTAGTCGAGACTTGGCAGGGTGACTGAGGGCATTTGCGGCATCGTCAAACCGCTCCAATTTGGGGATGGCAGGTCAGGCATGTTGTTCTTGACGAAGTCGACAGCATCCGAAGACACACCCCCTACCCAAGCTCCAGCTGAGGCTACCCTAGTCCAGAGCTCTTCTTTGGTCGGCACCTGCATCCCGCAGACACGGGTTTGATCGGGCACGGCTGCAACGTCTGGATCAAATATCTTCTCTAACTCGTGCATGTCCTGCATCGTGGCACAACTCGCACTCAAGTCCCAAGTTGTGACCCCAACGATAACAGCCACCCCAACCATAGGGGCTGCCTGAGCCACCAAAGAGTCAAGGTTTAAGGACGCGCTTGCCACGGCGCGACGAGTTATCTTGCTAGTGATAACCTTGACTGATTTGGACTTGGCCAAGGCCCTTGCATTGACAGACTTGAGGGCCGCTTCCTGAGCCTTTATCTGCGCTCTAGTCACCTTCAATGTAGATCCGGTCTTCTGTAACGCTGCCCCTGTCTGCTTCAAGCTGCCCGCAGCCTTGTTAAGTGCCACGACGTTCTTGTTAAGGGTTTGCGTCAACCGCCTCGTCATCGCCTTTTCCTTGACCAGATCAGCCTCAAGGGTAGCTGCCCGTCTGGCACTCTGCGTCACCCCGGCAGCCAAACCCGTTACCCCTTCAAAGGCCGAAGACGCTGCAGCCAAAAACGAGGCCGAGGCAAGTGTTGCAATATTCGTGGCCAAGAGGCCCACGACAAGCACTATCCAAACGACCTTCTTGACCGCCCCCCATACGCCCGTGATCGCCGATGCAGTGGTATCTAGCGTCCACCCCAAGACCCGAAAGCCCGTCCCGATCCGTGATGGCTTCCGCTTCGTTTCTAGTTTTTCGTTCAATTTCTTCCCCTGAATAAAGGTTCCCCCGGCAACGATCTGCTGCCGAGGGTGAATTGCTCTCACTGTGACCTTGGAAGCCCCACCTTTTCAACGATCTCGCGCTTTTGCTCATCGCTGATCCCCGCAGAGTAGATGCCATAGGTCATCCTGTTCTCTGACCTAGCCGACTGGTGACCGACGATAGAGGCCGTGAAGTGTTCTGGCACCCCTGCCCGTTCGCACTGAGTCACGAACCACTTTCTGCTGGAGTGAAACACAACCCCCTGCCGCTGGATCAGTGCTTGCACTCGCATCACAGAGAAGCGTTTGGTAACCATGTTGACAGAGAGGCTTGGAAACAGCCTCCCAGAACCCGGCAAGCTGGCCAGCAAGGGTGTCAGGTCGGAATGCAACGGAACGATCCGCGCCGCTGCATCGGTTTTGAGTGTCCTGACCTCGTTTGGCCTGATCCAAGCAAACCAGCCCAAGTTGCCCTTCCAGATCAGGTCGTCCCTTACCAACCCAACAGCTTCACCTGCCCGCATCCCCGATAGCAGGCAGAATCGCAGCGCCACCCCTATTCTGTCGTCGTGAAGGCTTCGCAACTGACTTACCTCCTTGTCTGTCAGTGCCTCGTAGTGCTGTGGCTTGGCTCGTCCCTCCACCCCCACAGTCTTGAACGGGTTGCTCGCCAACTGCCCCTCGTAGACCGCCCAATCCATGAAGTGGCCAACTTGACTGATGATCCTCTTCTGGGTCTGAGGGCTGATCCTTTCCCCTTCGCTGAGGTCCAATAGGCGCTCCAAGGGATAACCTTTGGTCCTGTAGGACTTGCCAACGTGCTTGCCGAGTTGCGCGACTTTTCTGGTGAAGCTCATCGCATCGTCCCTCGATACTGCCCCGATCGGGCGCTTTCCAAACGACGAAAGGAAAAGCCCAACCGAGAAGCGGACCGATTTGAACCCGCCGTGCTGCAGTTCGTCTGAGCGGCGATTCAGATACTGCTTGCCCAGTTCCGCAACGGTGACCCTGCCAACTATGGTCACGGGGGAGAACGAAGGGACCACGATCTGGACTGGTGCAGGTTTCTCTGTGACACCCCCAGCTCTGGCCTTGGTGATGATCTCCTCGTACTTGGCGTTGACCTCTGCAGCCCTTGCCTTAGCCACTCTCGCGTCGCCAGTCTTAAGTGACTGTTTGAAGGCCTGGCCCAAAATCGATTGCAGTTCCTTGGGGTAGTTTCGGCGGTAAAGCCACGTTTGCTGCTTCAGGTAGGCATACTGGATACGTACAGACATGCGTCCTCCATTTGGGGCCTTCGCCCCATTGCTTGGTTGTTTGTGTATTTTCTGATTAGTTTCTTCGGCTTAGAGGGATTGTTGAGTTCCCTGCCGAACTTCTTCGGGGTCCAAGACCCTGATCACCTTCGAGATTTCCGGTTCCCCATACTCTCCCGCCAACGGCCCAGTCAGGGCCATCCCGGTTATGCAGTCGTCCAAAACTTCATCGATCTGGAACAGATGTTGTGGCACATCATCAAAGGCTGCGATGGCCACCACGTCACCGGGCTTCATCGAACCACCCCGCCTTCAGGGCTTCCTTGAAGATCACCATGGCCAGCGTATGGCTGATCCGCGCTGCCACGAGCACGGTGACGAAGAGGGTGATCCACCCCCTCGCAACAAAAAGAAAACCTCCGGCCATGCCGAGAGTGACGATCAGTTTCATAGCGTAAGCTCCTGTATCTACTTCTTTATTTAGATACAGGGAGTTGCTCGGTTTTTCTGGGATGGCGATCAATAATGGCTCTGAGTGGTAGCGGGTAGAATGATGGCACTCTCAGATTTCCAAAGACAAATAGTGCGGGCGTCGGGTAAGCAGATTTGATTTCTGAAACAAAGCGAGCCCCGTTACGGAATCGCTGGTGAATTAGAGGATGTGGCAATGGCAAAACGAGCAGTCCTTGATGCTATGATCAGGCGTGCAGATTTCGCCCAACAAGCCGAGTCTGTCTTGGTTGATCGCAGCAATACGCTGAAGCTAGATGAGATCGCTGGCAGCAGTCCGATAGCCAAGTTTCTTCGAAAGCCGGATTTTCAGAGGGAGACAAATCATTGGTCACCGGCTCAGGTGGCGGGTCTGGTAAAGAGCTTCGTCTCTGGTGAGCTGATCCCAGCGCTTATACTTTGGCAGTCAGAATCTTATGTGTTCGTCATTGATGGCGCTCATCGACTGAGTGCTTTGAAGGAGTGGGTCGAAGACGACTACGGAGATGGCAACACATCGTACTCA
>JALOSF010000114.1 GCA_025458525.1 Cypionkella sp.
GTCACCCGCCGGTTCATCGGCCGGGTGGAGGCGGCGGCGCAGACCGATCTGGGCTTCGAACTCGGCGGGCGGGTGACAGAGGTGCTGGTGGATGAGGGCGATGTCGTTGCCGCAGGTGCGGTGCTGGCACGGCTTGACACCAGCGCGCTCGGGCCCGAACGCGCGGCGCTGGAGGCAGAGCTTGCCGCAATGGCCGCCGATGCCGAACTTGCGCGCCTCACCTTGACGCGCAACGACGCGCTGACCGAACGCGGGGTCCGGTCGGTGGCGGCGCAGGATCAGGCGCGGCTGACGCTGGCGCGGGCCGAGGCGGGGATGGCGGCGATCCGCGCGCGCATGGCCGGGGTGGATGTGCGGCGCGACAAGTCGGTGCTGGTCGCGCCCTTTGCCGCGCGCATTGGCACGCGGTTGGCCGATCCGGGCCAGACGGTGGCGGGCGGCCAGCCGGTGCTTGTGCTGTTTGACGCAGGCCCGGCACAGGCGCGCGTCGGCCTGCCGCCCGACCTGGCCGCAGGGCTGACGGCAGGCGATGCCGTGCAGGTCGAGGTGGGCGGCGCGGTGCATCACGCCCTGATCCGACAGGTTCGCCCCGACCTTGACCCCGGCACGCGCAGCCGGTCTGTCGTGCTGAGCCTGCCCGAGGCCACCCCGGTCATCGGCGATACCGTCGCGCTGATCCTAAGCCAGACCGTGGCGGAACCCGGTTTCTGGGCCCCCTTGAGCGCCTTGCGTGAAGGCGCACGCGGCAGCTGGTCGGTGATGGCCATCGAGACCACGCCCGAAGGCAGCCGCAGCGTGCCCGCCGCGGTCGAGGTCATCCACAGCGATGGCGCGCGGGTCTATCTGCGCGGCGCCCTGCCCCCCGGCGCGCGGATCGTGGCGCAGGCACCCGACCGGGTGGCACCGGGCCAGATCGTCCTTGCGCAAGGTGAATGACCGATGGACACGCTGTTCTTTCGCCAGCCGCGCCTCGTGATCCTTGCCCTCTTTGTGATCCTGTCGGCGGGGCTGTCGTCGCTTGTCTCCATCGGGCGGCAGGAAGACCCCACGATCACCAATATCTTCGCGACCATCACCACCGTTTTTCCCGGCGCCGATCCCGCCCGGGTCGAGGCGCTGGTGACGGCCAAGATCGAAACCGAACTCAGCACCATCCCCGAGATCGCCGAGGTATCGTCAACCTCGGGCACGGCGATTTCGGTGATCTCGGTCGAACTGATCGAAACGGTCGCGCCCGAGATGATCGAGCAGCTTTGGGCGCAGGTCCGCGATGCGGTGGACGAAGCCCAGCGCGCCTTTCCCCCCGGCGTGCTGGAGCCGGATTTCAACAGCGACGGCGCAGGCGGCTATGCCGCGATCTTTGCCCTGACGCTGCCCGACGGCTTCAGCCAGACCCGTGCCGCGCGTGAAGCCGAGGCGCTGGCCGATGCCTTGCGCCGCGTGCCGGGCACCTCGCTTGTCGATCTTCATGGCTTGCCCGAGGAGGAGGTGCTTGTCACCCTCCACCCCGACCGCATCGCCGCCCTTGGCCTGACCGCCGATGCCGTATCATCCGCCATCCGCGCGGCGGATGCCAAGGTGCAGGCCGGGCGTCTTCGCGGCGATGACACCGATCTGGTGTTGGGCGTGACGGGTGAAATCACCTCGCTTGACCGGCTGCGCGCGGTGGTCCTGCGCGAGGATGCGGGCGGCCGCGTGACCCTTCTGGGCGATGTGGCCGACATCACGCGCGGCCCGCGCGAACCCCTGGCCGAGGCCGCGCTGTTTCGCGGCCAGCCCGCGATCCTGATCTCCGCCAAGCTGAGCGAGGGGTTGCAGGTGGACGCCTGGATGGCCGGTATCCGCGCGGCGGTGGAGGCGCAGGCCAGCGCCCTGCCCTGGGGGCTGGCCATCGAGACGGTCTTTGACCAGAGCCGTTACACCGCCGACCGGCTGGCCGAGGTGGGCGTGAACATGGCGCAGGGCGTGGCGCTGGTCGTTGCCGTGCTGTTCATCACGCTGGGCTGGCGGGCCGCGCTGATCGTGGCCATGGTGATCCCGGTCGTCACCCTCGCCTCGCTGGCCACACTCAACGCGCTGGCTGTGCCGATCCACCAGATGAGCGTGACGGGCCTGATCGTGGCACTTGGCCTTCTGGTCGATGCGGCCATCGTGATGGCGGATGAGGTGGGGCAACGCCTGCGCGCGGGCCTGTCGCGGTTGCAGGCGGTGGCCAATGCCGTGCGGCGGCTGACCATGCCGCTCTTGGCCTCCACCATCACCACGATCCTGTCATTCCTGCCGCTGCTGCTGCTGCCCGGGCCTGCGGGGGATTTCGTCGGCTCCATCGCCACGGCGGTGATCGTGATGCTGGCCTGGTCCTTCGCGGTGGCCATCACCATCACCCCTGCCCTGTCTGGCCTGTGGCTGCGGCAAGGCGACAGCGCGACGGTGCGCGATGGTCTGGCGATGCGCGCCTTCCGCGCCGCACTGACCCTGTCGCTGGCCAATCCCTTTCGCACGCTGGCCCTGTCGCTGGTGCTGCCCATCCTCGGGTTTGCGTCGCTTCCGCTGCTGACACCGCAGTTCTTTCCCGGTGTCGATCGCGACCAGTTCCATATCGAGGTCGATCTGCCCCCCGGCACGGGTATCGCCGCGACACTGCGACAGGTGGAGGCGATCGACGCCGCGCTGAGGGGTAAGGACGGCATCGCCGATGTGGCCTGGGTCGTGGGGCGGTCGGCGCCGGCCTTTTACTACAACATGGTGGGCGACCGCGATCAGGCCCCAGCCTTTGCCCAGGCCCTGATCCGCACAGACAGCCCCGCCGCCACCGAACGCCTGCTGGCCGACGTGCAAGCGAGCCTGCCACCCCGCTTTGCGCAAGCGCGGTTCATCATCCGCGGCCTGACACAAGGCCCGCCGGTCAACGCGCCCCTTGAGTTGCGGCTGGTCGGGCAGGACATCGACGCGCTGCGGCAGGCGGGTGATACGTTGCGCGGGCATCTGGCGCGTGTCTCCTCGGTCGCGGTGGTGCGCAGCGGCATCGCCGGGGGCGCGCCCAAGCTCAGCTTGCAGGTGGATGAGGCGCGGGCGCGGCTTCTGGGCTTCGACCTTGGCCAGATCGCGCGGCAGATGGAGGCGGGGCTGGAGGGCGTGACCGGCGGGTCGCTTCTGGAAGGGACCGAGGAACTGCCCGTCCGCGTGCGCCTTGGCGCAGGTCTGCGCGGTGATCCGGTGGCGATCGGCGACTTGGCCCTTCTGCCCCCCGGGGCGGCGCAGATGGCGGCGCGCGGTCAGTTTCCCGGCGTGCCGCTGTCCACGCTTGGCAGCCTGCGGCTGGAGCCGTCGGAAAGCACGATCACGCGCCGCAACGGCGAGCGGGTGAATACCGTGCAGGCCTATCTCATGCCCGGCGTCCTGCCTGCGGTGGCCTTGGCCGAGGCGATGGCGCTCTTGGAGGCCGAGGGCTATGCCCCGCCGACTGACATCAGGCTGGAAACCGGCGGCGATTCCGATGCCCGCAACAGCACCGTGCAGGCGTTGGTGGCACCGCTGGGCCTGATCGTCACCCTGTCGATTGCCGTCGTGGTGATGACCTTCAACTCGTTCCGCCTGACGCTTATCGCCTTCGCCGTTGCCGGGCTGTCGGCGGGCCTGTCGATGCTGGCGCTGGCCGTGTTCAATTATCCCTTTGGCATCAACGCCATCATCGGGGTGATCGGGTCCATCGGCGTGTCGATCAATGCGGCCCTGATCGTGCTGTCAGGCTTGCAGGAAGATGCGCGCGCCAGTGCGGGGGACCGGGCCGCGATGGTGGATGTGGTGGCGGGGTCATCGCGACACATTGTTTCGACCACCGTCACCACGGTCGGGGGCTTCCTGCCGCTGATCCTGGGCGGTGGCGGGTTCTGGCCACCCTTTGCCATGTCCATCGCGGGTGGTGTGGCGCTGTCGGTGATCCTCGCCTTCGCCTTCACGCCCCAGATGTTCGCCCTGACCCTGCCCCGCCGCAACTCTGCACGGGCGGTCACGGCCAACGCCGCCTTGCGCCCTGCCACCGAGTGACGCGCGACAGGACAGATCTGAACACCCGCTTCAGCCCCACCGCCCTGATCACGGGGGTCAAGTGATGGCATCGGCCGCGCCTTTGCCATTGGCGCATTTCAGGGCGACAAGGCCCCGCGTCGATGGCCTTGATCCCGACGAAGGGCACGATCAACCCGCCCAAGCCGTAGATCAGCAGATTGCGGCGCAGGAGTGCGCCGGCGCTCGACGGACGGTAGGCCACCCCGCGCAGCGCAAGCGGCACCAGCGCCACCAGGATCAGCGCGTTGAAGATCACCGCCGACAGGATAGCGTATGTGGGCGAGGCCAGCCCCATGATGTTCAGCACCCCCAACCCCGGATAGGCCGCGACAAAGATCGCAGGGAGAATCGCGAAGTATTTCGCCACATCATTGGCGATGCTGAACGTGGTCAGCTTCGCCACCGCCAGCCTGCAATCCCCCGGGCGCTCGCGCCTGACCCGGTTGCTCCGCGGGCTCTTGCGCACCGAGGATGCCATCGCCAACCCCGCACCGGCCGGGGCGCGGGTCGTCGTGCTGGACGGTGGGGTCAAGCCCCTGCTGATCGGCAGTGCGGATTATGGTGCGGCCTAGAATTGGCGGATCGGCGCCTCGAGCAAGCCCGCAGGCGATCCCGCGAATTTTGCCGTCAGCTTCGCGCCTTCGGCTCGCGGCCTTGGCGGCCGTGTCACGCCCGGCGGGTCACCCTTCCCGGTGGTGATATCGCCCCCAGTTGGACCCGCCGCACCCGCGCCTTTGCGGGCGACAACTGGGCGCTGAGGCAAGTGCCGCTGAACGCCGCGGCGCTTGGCTGGTCGAACGCCCCGGTGATCGTCGGCGCGCATGACACAGGGCCACTTATCCGGTCACCCAAAGGGTTCTTGCTGGCCATCCGCACCCCGGCCGCAAGAAAATCCACCCGCCGCGGCCGGATCACCCCCGGCGAATGGGAACGCCGCACCGGCCTCCGTTTGCGCTTCATCTACCGCCGCCGGAGCCCCAACCTGCTGGTGGCCGAAGGGCGGCTGAACAGCAAGGGGCGCGCGGTAGCGTCACGAGCGAAGACCGGCCTCGGGCTGACCACCGTGCCGATCTTCCTCCTCGTGCCGCAGGTCAAGCTGCGCAAGCGGCTTGATCTGGCGCGCGATGCCGAACGGACCATCGACGGTGTGCCGGGGCGGATCGTGGCGAGGTGGCAAGAGGCACAGCCATGATGTCAGATTGGGGGACATACGTCATACGCACACCAAACCACAATAATCGCAGTCAGACGCGACCGAAAATTGATGACAGTAAGCAACGTCTCGCAGAGCGTTTCTGGCTACTTTTGGCGAAATCCCGTCTCATGGTTTTCTATTTTTATGAAGTTGTGAGAGCCCAAATGAGCTCCTGCCAAAATGGTGTCGCTAATAGCGGCCTGTGACAGAACCTCTACCCGCGTTCGTGCTGCTTGTTCCGGGTCATCGTCGTAAATCACAGACAAAGAAGGGTTCGCCAGTTGGTAGGCTGGGTTGTGAAAAATGTCGCCCAGAATGAGTATCTTCTGCGTCCCACTTTGCGCCACAAGCCCACTATGGCCTGCTGTGTGCCCGGGCAATGCCACTACGCGCAATCCCGCCATGATCTCGTCGCCATCTTGAACCAAGTCGGTGCGTGCCCGGTAAGGCTCCAAAAAGCTGTGAATTCGGTTCAAGCCAGCCCGATCTTCCTCCGACATCTTGGCAATCAGGTCTTGGTCATGGACCCGGCGCCATTCAATAGTGCTAAGCTTCAAACGCGCCTTGGGAAAGGCGGCCACGCCAATTCGGTTACGCAGGCCGCCGTAGTGGTCCGAATGCAAATGGGTCAAAAAGATGGTATCGATCTCGTCCGGATGAAGTCCAGTTTCGGCAAGGTTTTCGCAAAACCGCCCGGCATTTGGTCCGAAGTTCCCTGCAGAACCGGTGTCCACGAGAATGTTGCGCCCCATGCCTTGGATGAGAAAGGCAGAAATGGGCAGCTCAAAATTGCCTTCGATTGACAGATTGTCGCGACTTGCAGCATAATCCGGAAAGACCGAGTTAGACATAAAGGTATGCCCATCCGAAATCTGGGTGATCGTCAACTCGTTGAACTCAAGAACGCTATTCGGCATTGCATACCCCGGTGATTGATCGCGTGACAGTTCTAGTTGGAAAGAAGCCCAGCGGCAACAAACCGAGCCTTGCTCTCTTAGCGATAGACGCAGCGTCCTTGAACATGGGCTCGGACTGGAACCTTGCTGAACTGACAACATAGCAAAATGTCATGCCGACCCCTCGCGAAACCATCCTCACCGCGCTGCATGCGCGGCTTTCGGCGCTGCCCGCCGCGCTCTGAGCGGCGACGTCCTGCCTGAGCGCGTGCCGACCGCTAGCATCCTGATCCTGCGCGACGGCGAGCCAGGGGAGCCCGAGGTGACGCTGTCACCCCTGCGCTATCACTACCAGCACCGGGCCGAGCTGGAGATCGTCGTCGAGGCGGGCAGCGGTCGGGCCGGTGCTTTCGATGACCTGATCACCGCCATCGGGACAGAGCTGGAAGCTGACCGGACGCTCGGCAGCCGTTGAGACTGGCTTGAACCGGAAGCCCCGGCCTCTGTCGACCTGCCAGTCGAGGGCGCAGCCGCCCTGAAATCGGCGGTGATCATCGTCGTTCTGCACTACACCACCACCGGCCCCCTGGCCTGACACCCCACACATAGGAGACCCCTATGGCACGCGCACACGGCGCGCGGGCGCAGATGGCGGTTGCGTTCGAGACCGTATATGGCACCGCGCCCGCCTCTCTGGCTATCGGACGGTGCCCTTCGCCAGCACCACGCTCGGCTCTGAACAGCCGCTGATCGCCTCGGAATTGTTGGGCCAGGGGCGCGACCCGCTGGCCCCGATCAAGGACGCGGTCACGGCAGACAGTGATGTCGTCGTGCCGATCGATGTCGAGAACTTCGGCCTCTGGCTGTAGGCGGCCTTCGGTCAGCCGACGACCACCGGCACGTCGCCCAAGAGGCTGTGCCGGAAGGCGCGGTCATCGTCAAGCTGCTCAGCGACTACGCTGTGTTGCGCCACCAAGCGCGCGTGCAGATGAAACACGGGCAGTGCGAAGCCTCCATAGGAAGCTCTGTCGCCTCGACCTCAGCGCATCGCCCGGCCCGGTTCATGGAGTGACGCTTTCATTGAGCGGCAGGGGTTCGCAGCGGGTTAATGATGTCAGCTTCGGCCCTGCTTGTCCCGCATGGCGATGGGCACAACTGTGC